>NZ_JBBELO010000012.1:0-68627 GCF_037404875.1 Rathayibacter sp. YIM 133350 | reverse complement strand
GACTCGCAGCGCCGATGGTACTGCAGGGGAGACCCTGTGGGAGAGTAGGACACCGCCGGACTTCTTTCTGAAATGGCCACCCAGCAATGGGTGGCCATTTTGCGTTTAAGTCACCATTTCGGCAGCCGGCATGAGCCCGCTCGCCCCATGCGAAAGACGCGGGTTGCATACTCCCGCAGCAGAAGAAGAGAGTAGACCCGTGAGCGATTCCTCATCCAGGGGCTCCAGCCCCGACGACCGCAAGCCCTGGGAGAAGCGCGACGGCGCGCCGCGCAGTGGAGCGCCGCGTCGGGATGGTGACCGCGCTGCCCGCGGCGATCGCTCCGAGGGCCGGCCGCAGCGCTCGGGCGACCGCAAGCCGTGGGAGAACCGCGAGGGTCGTGATGGCGGTGCACCGCGTTCCGGCGCGCCTCGTCGGGATGGTGATCGCAAGCCGTGGGAGAACCGAGAGGGTGGCAGCCGGTCGGCAGCTCCGCGCCGTGATGGAGAGCGCAAGCCCTGGGAGAACCGCGATGGCGGTGCGCCTCGTCGGGATGGTGACCGCAAGCCGTGGGAGAACCGCGACGGTGGGAACCGGACGGCAGCTCCGCGCCGGGATGGCGACCGTAAGCCCTGGGAGAGCCGCGAGGGTGGCGCGCCGCGTTCCGGTGCTCCGCGCCGTGATGGAGAACGCAAGCCGTGGGAGAACCGCGAGGGTGGGAACCGATCCGCTGGCCCGCGCCGTGACAGCGACCGCAAGCCATGGGAGAACCGCGAAAGCCGTGAGGGCGGCGCGCCGCGTTCAAGTGCGCCCCGTCGCGATGGCGACCGCAAGCCGTGGGAGAACCGGGACGGCGGAAGCCGATCGGCAGCTCCGCGCGGTGACGGCGACCGCAAGCCTTGGGAGAACCGCGAAAGCCGTGAGGGCGGGGCCGGTCGGCCGCAGCGTTCCGGCGATCGCCCGTCCTACGGTGCGCGCGGAGACGACCGCGGAGCGCGAGCTCCCCGCGACGGCGACAGGCTGTGGACCCGCGAGGGTCGCCCTGCTCGAGGCGACCGCGATGCGCGCCGTTTCGAGGAGGAGCTGACCGAGGAGCAGAAGCGTGCGCGCGAATTGCGTGCCGTACGCCCGCGCCACGATGACCCGGAGTTGCCGGCCGACCTGGACGCGAAGGAACTCGACCAGGCGGCTCGCAACGAACTGAAGACCCTGACCAAGGACAACGCGGAGTGGGTCGCCAAGCACCTCGCGATGGCGGTGCGCCTGATCGACGTGGATCCCGAGAGGGCGCATCAGCACGTGCTTTCGGCCGCCCGTCGAGCGGGGCGCATCGCGATCGTTCGGGAGACACTCGCGATCACCGCGTACGCCACGGGCGACTACGCCCTCGCGCTGCGCGAGCTGCGTACCTTCCGGCGCATCTCGGGCAGGAATGACCAGTTGCCGCTCATGGTCGACAGCGAACGCGGCGTCGGCCGTCCCGACCGTGCTCTGGAACTCGGACGCTCGGTCGACGTCCAGACGCTCGCACCTGACGTTCGCGCCGCACTGGCGATCGCGATGTCGGGCGCGCGCTTGGATCTGGGGCAGACGGAAGCGGCTCTTCGAGAGCTCGAGATTCCGCAGCTCGACCCGAACACCGCCTACTCGTACAGCCCCGACCTGTTCGGTGCGTACGCAGACGTGCTCGAGGACCTCGGCCGTGATGAGGATTCCGCCATCTGGCGTGAGCGTTCCGATCGCGCCGCCGCCGCCATCGCCGCGCGCGATGGCGAGGACGATGAGTTCATCGAGGTTGAAGAAGAGGGCTTCGACGACGAAGAGGAAGACATCGACGGCGAGTATGCGCGCATCGGCCAATCCCCCAGCGAGGCCGATGCCGCGGCGGACGCTCAGGCGGAAGCGCAGGGCGAAGCACTGAACGCCGAGCTCGACGCTGATTTCGTCGAGGCTCTCGAGAGTGACGACGGCTTCGAGAGCGCCGAGGCGGCCGCAGACGACGCGACCGATGCTGCGCCGGAGAAGTAGCGAGGCGACGCCCCTCGACGGCGTCGATGTGGTGCTCGCCGACCTGGACGGCGTGGTCTATGCGGGCCCGAGCGCCATCCCGCATGCTGTCGAGGCCCTGAATGCGGCCTCGAGCGCCGCTCGCGTCGGCTACATCACCAACAACGCCTCCCGAACCGACGCCTCTGTGGCGGCGCACCTGAACGAGCTCGGACTGCACGTCGAGGCCCGTGATGTGGTGACCTCGCCGCAGGCAGCGATGCGGCTGCTCGTCGACCTGGCTCCCGCCGGCTCGGCGGTGCTCGTGGTCGGCGGCGATGGGCTCGTCACCGAGGTCGAGAAGGCGGGCTTCCGCGTGACCCGTTCCGCGGAGGATTCTCCGGCGGCGGTCATCCAGGGGTTCGCACCCGAGGTGGGCTGGCTGCAGCTCGCCGAGGCCTCGTTCGCGTTGGCTGATTCCGACATCCCGTGGGTGGCGACGAACACCGACTGGACGATCCCTCAGGCACGGGGCATCGCGCCGGGCAA
Source organism: Rathayibacter sp. YIM 133350 (assembly GCF_037404875.1). Taxonomy (NCBI): domain Bacteria; kingdom Bacillati; phylum Actinomycetota; class Actinomycetes; order Micrococcales; family Microbacteriaceae; genus Rathayibacter; species Rathayibacter sp. YIM 133350. The sequence continues at coordinate 66,112 of NZ_JBBELO010000012.1, read as the reverse complement.
CGGCACGCTCGTCTCAGCAGTGCATACGGCGGTCGGACGGCTTCCCGTCGTGGCCGGCAAGCCCGAGACGCCCATCTTCGAGGAGGCGACGAGCAGGTTCGGCGCGTCTTCGCCGCTCTTCATCGGCGACCGACTCGACACCGACATCCTGGGCGCGAACCGGGCGGGCATCCGATCGGTTCTCGTTCTCACAGGAATCGATCGTGCCAAGCAGGCGCTCGCCGCGCCGGCCGACCAACGGCCCACCTTCATCCTCGGCGACCTGCGGGAACTGAGCCTGCCGTATCCGATCGTGGATGCCGACGGCGATCGCGGCAGCGCCACCGTGCGCGGCGCGAAGGTGCGCCTGCGTGGCGATGCGGTCGAGATCGTGCGCTCGGGCGATGACCCGCTCGACCTGCTGCGGGCGGCCTGCGCCGTCATCTGGAATTCGGGGCGGGCCATCTACGGTCTCGAGGTTCCCGAGGAGCTCTACCGCTAGGCAGGGTCTCTCTTCGAGTCGACGTCATCTCTGAGCGGCCCGAGGCCAGCGCGAACCAGCGCCCACTCAGGGCCGTTGCCTAGAGTGGGAAACTTCGACGGATGGAGGTAGTAGACATGCTCGACGAGATTTCGGGACAGACCTGGTGGGGGTTCGCGATCGCCGTGATCGCCGCGCTCATCGCGGCGGCCCTGCTCTCCCTCATCGGACGGCTGATCGTGACGGCGGTCGGCCGTCGTCGGCAGTGGCCGTCGCTGTTGCTCCGGCGGGTGCGCTGGCCGTTCCGCCTGACGGTGCTGATGATCGGCGTGTGGATCGCCGTCGGCGTCGCGATGCCGAGCTTCGAGGGACGATCGGCGCTCGTGCACGTGCTGCTGGTTGCCTCCATCGTGGTGGGCACGTGGCTGGTGTGCGGGTTCGTGCTCTTCGGCATCGACGTGGGCACCACGCGGTACCGCATCGACGTCGCTGACAACAAGGTGGCGCGACGCGTGCGCACGCAGCTGCTCATCGTCCGACGGCTGGTCGTCGTCACGGGCGTCGTCGTCGCGGTCGGCGCGAGCCTGCTGAGCTTCCCCGAGGTGCGTGTCGTCGGCGCGAGCGTGCTGGCCTCGGCCGGTCTACTGAGCGTCGTCGCCGGCCTGGCCGCGCAGTCCACGCTCGCCAACGTCTTCGCCGGCCTTCAACTGGCTTTCAGCGAGGCGATCCGGGTCGACGACGTGGTCGTCGTGAACGGCGAGTGGGGCCGCATCGGCGAGATCACCCTGAGCTACGTCGTCGTCAATCTCTGGGACGAGCGCCGGCTCGTGCTTCCCTGCACCTACTTCACGACGCAGCCGTTCGAGAACTGGACCCGCGAGGGCAGTGCTCTCATGGGGGCGGTCGAGTTCGACCTCGACTGGCGCGTCTCCCCCGCCGCCATGCGCGATCACCTCGCGCGCATCGTCGCCACCACCGATCTGTGGGACGGTCGCACGTCTGTACTGCAGGTGACGGATGCCGTGGCCGGGTACGTGCACGTGCGCATACTCGTCACGGCCATGGACGCGCCCACGCTGTTCGACCTGCGGTGCCACGTGCGCGAGGAGATGGTCGCCTGGCTGCAGGGCGAGGCATCCGGTGCCGTGCCCCGTCAGCGGGTGGAACTCGTCGAGGCCGCCGAGCCGACGGCGCAGAAGAGGTCGCCCCGAGCCTCCGCGGTGAGCGAGGACCAGAAGAACCTGTTCTCGGGCTCGCCCGAGGCGGAGGAGCGCGCCGCCCAGTTCACCTCGGCGATCCCCATCGTGACGGGCTCCACCCGCGCCCAGGACTGAGGCCGCGGCGAGGGCTTGGCGCGCCCGGGGCTGAGCCGGCCCCCTCACGACATCGCGTGCGCCCGAGCGCGCAGGTCCTTGCGCAGGATCTTGCCGGCGGAGGACTTGGGGATGACGTCGATGAACTCGACGGCCCGTACCTTCTCGTGCGGGGCGACGTGCTGTGCCACGTACTCCATAACCGCGGCCTCGTCGAGCTGCGCACCCTGCTGTCGTACGACGAAGGCCTTGGGGATCTCCTGTCGGTCGGCGTCCTGCGCTCCGACGACGGCGGCGTCGGCGATGCCGGGGTGGCCGAGCAGCACGGCTTCCAGAACGGCCGGCGCCACCTGATAGCCCTTGTACTTGATGAGCTCCTTCAGCCGGTCGACGATGTAGTACTCGCCGCCGGCGCCGACCGAGGCGATGTCTCCCGTGTGGAGCCAGCCGTCCGCATCCAGTGTGCGCCCGGTGGCGTCGTCGTTGCCGAGGTAGCCCTTCATGACCTGGGGCCCGCGAACGAGCAGCTCGCCGCTGGCACTGACACCCTCGTCGGGGGTCTCGATCTCTTCCCCCGACTCGATGTCGACGATGCGCGCCTCGGTGTTGGGGAGCGGCAGCCCCACACTCGAGCGATCGAGCTCGGGTCGGTCGACGGGAATCGAGTGCGAGACCGGGCTCAGCTCCGTCATGCCGTAGCCCTGGCAGACGGTGCAGCTGAGGCGCTCGGCGACCGAGCGTGCCAGCGAACCGTCGAGTGGGGCTGCGCCCGAGAAGATGACCTCGATGCTCGAGAGGTCGTACTGATCGACAAGCGGATGCTTGGCGAGGGCGACCGCGATGGGCGGGGCGATGAACACCCAGGTGCACCGCTGCTCGCTGATGATGCGCAGGAACTCGGGCAGGTCGAACTTGGGCATCGTGATGAGGGCGGCCCTGCGCTTGACGGCGAAGTTCAGCAGCACCGTCATGCCGTAGATGTGGAAGAACGGCAGCACCGCCAGCACGCGGTCCCCTTCGCCCAATCCGATGGACCCGGAGCTCTGCGCGACGTTCGCGACCAGATTGCGGTGCGTGAGCATGACGCCCTTGGGGTGTCCGGTGGTGCCCGACGAGTAGGGCAGCACGGCCAGATGCTCCGCGGGATCGAAGCTGACCTCGGGCGCGGGGTTGCCCTCGCTCAGCAGGTCGCGCAGCGACGGGTGTCCGTCTGCGCCGTCGAGCACGACGACGTGGGCGTCGTCGATGCCGATGGAGGATGCGGCGGCGCCGGCCTGGGGAAGCAGGGGCGAGACGGTGAACAGCCAGGTGGCGCCGGCATCCGTCAGCTGGTTCGCGATCTCTGTGGCGGTGTAGAGGGAGTTGATGGTCGTGGCGGTGGCGCCCGCGCGCAGGACGCCGTGGAAGACGGTCGCGAACGCGGGGATGTTCGGGCACAGCAGGCCGACGGTGTCGCCGACCCCGATGCCGCGTTTCGCCAGCGCTCCCGCCAACAGGCTGATTTGCCCGACGAGTTGGCGGAAGGTGGTCTGCGCCCCCGTGGTGCCGTCGACCAGTGCGACGACATCGAGTTCGTGCTCGCTCAGATCGCCGAACAGGTAGTCGAAGATGCTCAGGTCGGGAATCTCGACATCGGGAAGGGGGCTGTGTGCCATGCGGGGCTCCTCGTGATCGTCATTGATCGGCGGATCTGCGGTGATCCGTGAGGCCATCATGCCTCATGCGACATGGAGGCGGCAGTGAACGGCTCAGGAATGGCCCGTGCTGGCTCCCGCCAGATTCGCCGGTGAACCATTTGGTGCCCGTTGAGCCGCGCGTAGCGGCTCAATGCCGACGAAATGGTTCAGAGGCGAGGGGAGTCGCCGCGATCAGGCAGAGGCGAGGGTGCGCTGGATGGCGCTCGTGAAGAAGGTGAGCCCGTCGACCCCGGAGCGCATGGCCGTGGGCGTGTCGGGCCCGAAGCCGGGCTCGGTCGCGTGCTCCGGATGCGGCATGAGGCCCACGACATTGCCGCGAGCGTTCGAGATGCCGGCGATGTCGCGCAGCGATCCGTTGGGGTTGACTCCCACGTAGCGGAACACGACCTGGCCCTCGCCCTCGAGGCGGTCGAGGGTCTCGTCGCTGGCGATGAAGCCGCCCTCGCCGTTCTTCAGCGGGATCGTGATCTGCTGGCCGTCGGTGAACCCGTTCGTCCAGTCGGTGCGGCTGTTCTCGACGGTGAGCACCTGGTCGCGGCAGATGAAGGAGCCGTGGTCGTTCGCGATGAGTCCGCCGTCGAGCAGGTGGGCCTCGGTGAGCATCTGGAAGCCGTTGCAGATGCCGAGCACGGGCATGCCGGCATTGGCGGCCGACACGACCTCCGTCATGATGGGCGACAGGCTCGCGATCGCGCCGCAGCGCAGGTAGTCGCCGTAGCTGAAGCCGCCGGGAAGGATGAGGGCGTCCACGCCCTCGAGGTCGTGCGATCCGTGCCAGAGGGCGACGGGCTCGCCGCCGGCCAGCCGCACGGCGCGCTGGGCATCCCGGTCGTCGAGCGAACCGGGGAACGTGATGACGCCGATGCGCGTGCTCATGGCTCTCCTCAGACGGCTTCCGCGCCGGCGGGGGTGAGCGTGGCATCCGTCGACGGAACGCTGCCCTCGGGCGACTGCACATGAATGCCCACGACGTCTTCGATCACGCCGTTGGAGAGGATGTCTTCGGCCACCTGGCGGATCTCGGCCAGAGCGGCATCGTCCACATCGCCCTGCACCTCGATCTCGAACCGCTTGCCGATGCGAACCCCGCTGAATCGGCTCTTGCCGAGCCGGGCGAGTGCGCCGGCCACGGCCTTGCCTTGGGGGTCGAGCAGCTCGGCCTTCGGCATCACTTCGACGACGATCGTTGGCACGGTCGGTCCCTCCGGGGGTCGGGGTGGGTGCTCCAGAACTGGGCCCTTCGATTCTACCGGCTCGTAGCATCTGAGGCCCGCGGCCGGTAGTGTGCGGACTGAGCAGAAGGAGTCGCCGATGCCGATCGGACCGGTCGAGGTCATGGTGCTGACCTTCCCATCGAGCGAGGGACTGCGCTCGATCGCCGGCGAGTTGGAACGGCTCGTGGAGGGCGGCAAGATCAGCGTCATCGACGCCATCGTCGTCTCTCGCGCGAGCGACGGCACGGTGGAGGCGCACGACCTCGAAGAGGACGAGGTGCCCGGATTCGAGCGCATCGCGCCCGATCCCCGTGACCTGCTGAGCGATTCGGATGCCGAGATCGTCGGCGAGGCGCTCGAGCCCGGCACCGTTGCCCTCGTACTCGCGATCGAGCACCGCTGGGCATTCGGCTTCTACGAGAAGCTGCGTGAGGCGGGTGGCGAAGTCGCGCTGCACGTACAGATCGACCACGAAGACGCGGTAGCGGCACTCGTGGACTGAGGGAGGTAGAGATGCTCATCGGACGGCGCTTCGGACGCCCCGGTCTCATCGGGACGATCGCGCGCACGGCGGTGATCACGGGCACCGCGGCCATGACGGCCGGGGCGGTGGCCCATCGTCAGCAGAAGAAGTACGCGGCACAGGATGCCGCCGCCGCACGCGCCGCCGACGGCAGTCAGGGCGTGGCGGAGACCGGTGAGTCGGGACCGGGAGCATCCTCCGGTTCACATGCCGGCGCATCAGTGCCGGAATCAGCGCCACCGGCCAGCGGGGGCGGCTCCCTCTCGGAGAAGCTCGACCGGCTCGCCGCGCTGCATGAGAGTGGTGCACTGAGCGACCAGGAGTTCGCCACGGCCAAGGCCGCCCTGCTCGCTCCCTGACGACCTTCCCGGCTCCGGTCAGCCCGCGTGCACGACGGGCCGCGGTCGCACCCGCGTCGCGAGCGCAGCGCCTGCCGCCGCGATGACGGCGGTCACGGCGAAGTCGGCGGCGAACGCGCCCGTGCTCAGGGTCGCCGAGACGATGCCCGTGATGGCCAGGGCGATCGCGGCGCCGAGTGACTCCGACACGCTCAGCGCCGCACTGTTGAAGCCCTGCGCGGACTGCGGGGAGAGCGAGAGTACGGCCACGGTGAACCGCGGATACATGAAGCCCATGGCCGCGCCGGCGAGCGTCCAGGCGACGAAGGCGATCACCGGGCTCCCCGTGAAGGCGGCGACGAGCAGCACCACGGTGAGGGCGACCGTGAGCGCGAGCGCACCGATGGCCACGGCTTGCGCATTCGAGACGCGCTCCACGAGGCGACCCTGAAGCCACGACGCGAGAGCCCACGAGATTCCGGCTCCCGTGAGCACGGTGCCCGCGAGACTCGGCGAGAAGTCGTAGTGCTCGATGAAGAGGTAGGGGAGGTAGATCTCGCTGCCGAAGAATCCGCCGGCGACGATGGCCTTCAGCAGCACGGTCGCCGGCATTCCCCGCGCCGCGCGGAAGGTGCCGGCGGGCAGCAGCGGCCGGGCCGCGGCCGCGGCGACGATCAACGAACCGCCCGCGAGAACCCACCGCCAGGGGTCGCCGAGCTCCTTCGACAGTGAGAGCGCCAGCACGCCGAGCGCCGAGATCGTCGCCCACCCCACGCGGCCCAGGCTCCACCGCACGCGGGGATCACCCCTCACCTGGTCGCGAACACGCAGGATGGGCACGAGCATCATGGCGGCCGCGGGCACGAGCAGCGCGATGACGCCGAGGAAGACCCAGTGCCAGCTCAGCGACTCGGCGACGAGGCCCGCCAGTGCCGGTCCCACGACGGAGGGGATGACCCACGCGGCCGCGAAACCGGCGAAGACGCGTGGGCGCAGGCGCTCGGGATAGACCCGCGCCACGATGACGTAGAGCGGAACGATGACGGCCGCGCCGGCGAGGCCATGCACGAAGCGACCCACGATGAACACCACCATGTCGCTCGCGGTGCCCGCGATCACCAGGCCGACGACGAAGAGCACCGCAGCCGCGATGAGCGAGGGCAGGGGTCCGTTGCGATCGGTCCAGTTGCCGGCGAGCACCATGCCGATGATGCCGGCCGCGAGCGGAACGGCGAACGAGAGCGCGAACAGCGACGTACCGTTCAGGTCGCGCGCGACGAGCGGCATGATGGTCGTCACCGCGAGGGCTTCGAAGGCCGCGAGGAAGATGATGGCGAACATCCCGATCGACAGCCAGCGATACGGGGTCGCAGCGGTCCTCCGGAAGCCTCGACGCGTACCGCCGGTCCGTCCGCGCGCTGCTTCACCCGAGCGAGCCTAGCTGCTGCCTCTCGCGTTGCGTCAGGTCGCATCCGGTACCGCACGGAGCCGCACCACCGGTTTGACGTAGGGTTGTTTCGGGCGTATTATTCCGGTTGGAATAATCGGTCGGGAGGAGTGATCGTGGTCGACCTGACGCCGCTCGGAATGGCGGCGATCGCGCTGTTGCTCGAGCGGCCGATGCACCCCTACGAGATGTACCAGACGCTGTTGCACCGCCGTGAGGACCGCAACATCAAGGTGCGGCCCGGTTCGCTCTACCACGCGATCGACCGACTGGCAGAGCAGGGCCTCGTCGAACAGCTGAGCACCGAGCGCGAGGGCAATCGCCCCGAGCGTACGACCTACGCCGTGACGGATGCCGGTCGCAGCGCCCTGCTCGATCACGTGAGGGCGATGCTCCGCACTCCCGCCCGCGAGTACCCGGAGTTCCCCCTCGCCGTCTCCGAAGCCCACAACCTGCCGGCCGCCACGGTGGTCGCACTGCTCGGGGAGCGGCGAGCGGCGCTCGTCGAGGAGCTCGACGACCTGCGCATGGGACTCGAGGCCGTGCGCAGCACAGCACTCCCCCGCCGCTTCACGCTCGACGTGAGCTACAAGATCGCCATCCTGGCCGCGGATCTCGACTGGCTCGAGACCGCCATCACCGACATCGGCTCCGGGCACATCTCCTGGACCGAACCCGTACCGCCCCAGCCGAAAGTGAACTCCTAGTGGAAAACGTCACCAAGCCATGGCCCGCCCTGTGGGCGCTCGTCATCGGCTTCTTCATGATCCTCGTCGACTCGACGATCGTCTCCATCGCCAACCCGACCATCCTGCGTGAACTGCACACCGACATCACGGCGACCCTCTGGGTGACGAGTGCATACCTTCTCGCCTACGCGGTGCCGCTGCTGATCACCGGCCGGCTGGGTGACCGCTTCGGGCCGAAGCGCATCTACCTCATCGGTCTCGTGATCTTCACGCTGGCCTCGCTCTGGTGCGGCCTCTCCGGCGACACCGGCACGCTCATCGCCGCCCGCACGGTGCAGGGCCTCGGCGCCGCACTCATGACCCCGCAGACCATGTCGGTCATCACCCGCATCTTCCCGCCGAACAAGCGCGGAGCGGCGATGGGCCTCTGGGGCGCCGTCGCCGGAATCGCCACCCTCGTCGGCCCCATCCTGGGCGGCGTGCTGGTGGACTCGCTCGGCTGGGAGTGGATCTTCTTCGTGAACGTGCCGGTCGGCATCGTCGCGTTCGTGCTCGCCTGGCGCCTCGTGCCGACGCTCACCACGCACGCGCACCGCTTCGACTGGCTCGGAGTCGCCCTCAGCGCCATCGGCATGTTCCTCGTGATCTTCGGCATCCAGGAGGGCTCGAGCTACGACTGGGGCACGATCGCCGGCCCGATCTCGGTCTGGAGCCTCATCATCGCGGGCGTCGTGGTACTCGTCGCCTTCGTGCTCTGGCAGCGCTTCAACCGCAATGAGCCGCTGTTGCCCCTCGACCTGTTCAAGGAGCGCAACTTCGCCCTCTCGAACGTCGCCATCACGCTCGTCGGCCTCTCGATCGTGTCGATGCCGCTTCCGCTCGCCTTCTACTTCCAGGTGGCGCGTGGTCTCGAGCCCACCCAGGCTGCGCTCTTGATGGCACCGAGCGCGGTCGTGTCCGGCTTCATGGCACCCGTCATCGGCCGACTCACCGACAAGGTCGACCCCAAGTGGATCGCCTTCGGCGGGTTCGTCATCATCTCGGCGTCCCTCATCTGGATGTCGAGCATCATCACCCCCGACATCCCGCTCTGGATCCTTCTCATCCCGTCGGCCACCCTGGGTCTCGGAATGTCGGGCATCTGGGCGCCGCTCGCTTCCAACGCCACCCGCAACCTGCCGCCGCAGAAGGCCGGCGCCGGTTCCGGCGTCTACAACCTCACCCGGCAGGTCGGCTCGGTCTTCGGAAGTGCCGCCATCACTGCACTCATCAACGCGCGGCTGACCGCGGAACTCCCGGGGTTCAGCACGCAGGCGGCCGAGCAGTCGGGCGGAGGATCGCTGCCCGCCCAGGTGGCCGGGGGATTCACGACGGCCATGTCGCAGTCCCTGTGGCTGCCGATCGCCGGGTTCGCGCTCGGAGCGATCGTCGTGCTGTTCTTCGCCAAGCCCAAGCAGACGGTGTCGTGGGGCAAGGCGCCGGGTCACCCGGCGACGGGCGCGACGGATGCCGTCGGCCAGCGCGCCGATGCCGGGCTCACCGAGGGCCAGGCGACCGCGGGTGAGGTCGCGACAGGAACCACCGGTCGCGTCAGCTAGGCATCGGTCCGTTCACTGAGGCCCTTGCGGGGTCCGGCCAGCCGACGATGTCGGCGAGGCTTCCCGGCAAGGGCCTCAGTGGCGCCGCGGCCACCACGGCCAGCGCCTCGCGGGCCACGTCCTCGCGGGCCACGTCTTCGGGGTCGGTGGCTGCAGCCTCATCCTCGCTCGCTTCGGCGGGCCACCAGTCGTACTGCGCGCTGTAGAGTGCCGCATCCGCGCGACGTGCGACGAACTCGTCGAAGGCCGGATGCTGCGCAAGCGCCGCGGCGGCGCCTGCCGCCTCGGCGAAGAACAGCCGATCGATCACGAGCGATGCGGGGGCCTGCCAGTGGACGGCCCGGTCGATGAGGGATCCGACCGCTCCGGCGTGGGCGAACGCCTCGAGGATGGGGAGCCCGGCGACCAATTCGCGACCGGGATCGAGTTCGTCGTCGACGCGCTGTGCCAGCCCGTCGAGAAGCTCGAGCAACGGTTGGCCCGTCACGGCGCCGGCCGCCGCAGCCGCGGCGGCCCAGGTCGCCTGTTCGGCGACGAATCCGTCGGTGCGCGCACGGTCGAGAACCGCATCACCGATGCCGGCCCGCACGGCGGCATCCGCAACCAGGCGGAAGGCCTCCTGCAGGTCTGCGGGCACGAAGTTCGCGAGCAGGGCGGTGCCGGTCTCCACGGCGAACGCGGGGTCGAGTCCCGCCGCCCCGGCGAGTAGCACGCGGGCCTCCGATGGCAGCAGATTGGCACCGGTCGGATCGAGCCGCAGGGCGTGCATCGGTCCGTGGTTGGAGCGGTGGCCGGCGACCGCCGCCCGGGCGGCGCGGTCGGCCGCCAACTGTCGAGAGACCACGGGCGGCGCCTCGGCGCCGGGCTCCCAGGGCACTGCCCCCGTTCGCTCGGCCTGGGCGGCGACATCGAGGCCGATGGCGTGAGCCAGCGCGGGCCCGGCGCCGACGAGCCGGTCGATGAGCGACCACGCCCAGGTCGCATCCACTCGGGCGATGAGGCGTTCCGCGACGGAGAGCACCCAGAGCCGGTCGGCATCGGGAACGGCGAACGCCGCACGCTCGAGCCGGTCGCGCACGTCATCATCCTGGCGCGAGCCCGCGTTGGCCGCCCCGCACGCCACGAGGAAGGCGTTGGCCGGATCGCTGAACTGCGTCGTCGCTGCCTCAGGGGCGGCGGCTGCCGCTGCGGCCAGGAGCATCGCCCCCTGGGGTTCGAAGATCGTCCCGGCCGCCCTGCGCACGAGGGCTGAGATCGCCGGATTCGGCGCGTTCATTTGGGAGCCTCGAGGTCGGCCGTCTTGGCGAGCAGCACCTCGAGGGTGTTCGGTCGCAGCACGCCCGCCCGGTGGCCGCCGTAGCCGTCGGCGTTCTTGATGACGAAGTCGTTCCGCGTCGCCAGCACCCGGGAATAGGTGTTGTAGTCGGCGCCGCCGACGACGGTGTAACCCTCGGGAACCTCATGGCCGGTGACGGTGTTCGGAAAGGTGTAGAACAGCGAGTCGGTGCTGTAGCCCGTGCGCGCGCTGTGGAGGTAGACGGTGTAGAGAACCGGGTCGACTCCTGAACGAAAGCGCACCTTGCCCGTTGCCTTGGCCATCGAACCGTACAACGGTGCGGTGAAGCCGCGGTCGGAGACCACGGCCGGTCCGTAGGAGTCGCCCTGCTGCTTCTCGATGTTGGCAATCTCGGTGTCGCTGTTCTTCACCACCTCCTTGGCGGCGGCCTTCAGGATCAGGTCGAGGCGCGGCGAGGACCTCCACGTCGTCGTCAGGTCGAACCCGACGGTCTCGCCCTTGACCTCCGAGGTCAGGTACTCGAACGTCTCGTCGCCCATGAACTGGCCGCTCTTGCTGCGGATGGCCGGGCTGTCGACGATATGGGTCTGCCAGTCGCGCACGTTGCGGAGCTTGCCCGATGCCCAGACCGTGAACCGGTCCCAGTTGTCGTCGGGGATGCCCGTGAGCGTGAGGTAGGAGACCTCGTCGTCTTCGAGCAGGGTCTGGATGCGCTTGGCATCCGTCGTCCACTCGTTGTCCCACGGCCAGAGGTTGTCGTCGACGGCCTCCATCGTCGGGAAGACGCCTTTGGCCTGCCACCACATGATCGCGTCGAGCGCGGGCTTCACATGTGAACCGTACCGGCTCGCGCGGATCTCCTGCACGATCGGCGCCGCGAGGTTCGCCGCTTCGACGAGCAGAAGCACCGCGGCGACCGATCGCACCTGCACGGACGCGGGCTGGCCCGGGAGTTGACGGGCGACCGAACGCTGCTGCTGCCGCGAGAGACCGCTCGATCCCAGCAGGCGCCGTGCGGTCTCGGGATGCAGTTCCCAGAGGGCGTCGATTCCCTCATCCGACATGCGGCCGGTCTTGCGGGCGGCCTCGACCTCGCGCTCGAAGACCTCGTAGTGCGGGCCCAGGCGCCCCAGTTCTTCCAGCCCGTCCATGAACCCGGTGCTGAGGATGCTCTCGACCGGTGCCCGGGTCTGCTGTGCCCGGCTCAGCGCCGCCGCCTGCGCGACGGGATCGCGCACGCTCTGCTGTGCGCGGCCGGCGCCCGGTCGGGTATTGCCGGCCGTCGTGTCCATGAAGCTGTCGAGAACGTTCTCGAGCTGCTCGCGGGCGGCCTTCACCTCCTGCGACCGGCGATACTGCGGCTCCGCGAACCGCTCGAAACGGGTGAGGGTGCGTTCGACGGCGCGCAACTGGTTGAGGCGGTCGATCTCGGCGCGCACCGGAGCCGACGACAGGAACGACTCGGCCCGGCCAGGCCCGGCGTACGTCACCCGGCCGGCGCTGTCGACCGTGAACGTGCCGACGCCGGCGGTTGGCTCAAGTGCGACGTGCACGTCGATGCCCGCCTCGTTCAGGGCGGCGATCATGCTGCGGTTGAGGAACTGCCTGCCGCTGCGGGTCTCCTGCGACTGGGCCATGACGATGAGCCGGCCGTTGGTGAGCTGGGCGTCCTTGAGGAATTCGGCGAAGGCGGTCTGGTCGGCGCTGCTCTCGAGGGCGCCGATGTGGTGGCCGAGGCCCTCGACGACCTTGACGCCACTCAGCATCTCCCGATAGTCCTCCGCCCCCATCGCCCGCTTGAGCAGGCCGAGGTCGTTGAAGCGCGCGTCGCTCGGGAACAGCATCCGCATGCCGCTGGGAACGTGCGTGACCCGGGTGATGAGCGATGCCGTGTCGGCGAGGCTCTCGACCTGCTCGCCACTGGGCAGACGCGCGGATTTCTGCTGCTGGCCCGCCGCCCGCCGCGCTTCGAGTGCGCGGAAGGCACCGGTGAGTCCGTACAGCTCGAAGGTCACCTCTCCCTGCCGCAGTTCGATCTTCCACCAGTTGCCCTGCGCCGGCGTGCGGATGGTGCCGTACTGCGCGGTCGGCGTGTGGCCGAACCCCTGCGCGCGAGTGTCGGCCTGCAGCGCACGCAGCAGACGCGCGAACGTGCTCGATGGGGCCGCCGGGTTGCTGGCGAAGCCCTCGGGGAAGTGGATGTTCTCGGGCCGGATGCGACTGGCGACGACGAGTTCCACGAAGCTCTGCACGTGATCGTCGTGAAGGTGCGTGATGACCATGCCGGTCGGCCCCTGCACGCCGAGAGCGGCGTTCATGACCGCGAGTGCTCCGGGAGTCACGACGATCGGGTCGGTGGGCACCATGACATCGGGCCTGCCGCCCGCGTCGATCAGGAAGCTCGTGGTGGGTCCCGTTCGCACCGCCTTGGCGCTCTCCTTCGCGATGGTCGGCAGGGTGAGCACGGCGGTCGGATCGGCCTGGGGGATCTCCGGTGTCTGCGGGCGCACGAGGCGGAAGACGCCGGCGGCGGGGAGTGCGACCATCTTGTCGCCGGCCACGGCGACGAGCATGTCCGCCCGCCCGGGCTCGTGCAGCCACGACGGCGGGATGAGGGGAATCTCCACCTCGGGCACCGACGTGCTCTTCGGGGGATCGTCGCGCTGCGCGACCGCATCGCGCTGCAGTGCAGGGGAGGGCGATGCCGGTGCGGCCGTCGCGTTCGTCGGTGAGTGACGCAGCAGCTGGGCCGCGGCATGGTTTCCCGCGGTGCGCTGCAGCCGGTGCAGCACACCGAAGCCGCCATCGTTCCTCTCGTCCGCGGGCCGAGGTCCCGATCGCTGTGTGCGCGCGGCGGAGTCGGCCGGTGGGCGAGAGGCGCCCGCCTTTCGTTCCACTGCCCCAGTGTCCGCGCCGGCGACGAGGGGATGCGGGCATGGGAGGGCAGACCTTCGGGCACGCTGCCCTTCGACAGGCTCGGGGACCGGCGTGTGGAAGCGGCGGTCGACCGCTGTTCGGTGAGCTTGTCGAAGCGTCGTTCGGTGCGCTGGGTGGCGGCCCTTCGACAGGCTCAGGGACCGGCGTGTGGAAGCGGCGAGCGTGCGCTGGGGGTCGGTTGCTGTTCGCTGAGCTTGTCGAAGCGTCGTTCTGTGCGCGGGGTGCCGGCCCTTCGACATGCTCAGGGACCGGCGTGTCGAAGCGTCGTTCGGTGCGCTGGGTGGCGGTCCTTCGACAGGCTCAGGGACCGGCTTGTCGAAGCGTCGTTCTGTGCGCTGGGAGGCGGCCCTTCGACGGGCCCGGTCACTGCAGGCCCGACTGCTCCCTCAGTACCTCGCGCAGGGTGTCGCGCACGGCCTCCATGCCGCGGTAGACCTCCTCGAAGCTCGTCGTGAGCGGCGAGAGACCCACGCGCAGCCCGCCCGGCTCGCGATAGTCGGGAATCACGTTCCGGCTCCAGAGCCGCTCGGTCACCACGCGCATCGCCGGATGCGACAGCGTCACGTGTCCGCCGCGCCGTGCGCCGTCGCGTTCGGATGCCAGGCTCACGCCCAGCGGGGCGAGCCACGCATCCGACAACTCGATCGCGAACGAGGTGAGGCCGAGCGACTTGGCGCGCACGGCGTCGATGCCGCACTCCGCGATCATGGCGATGGTCTCGCGCATGGGGAGCATGGCGAGCACCGCCGGGGTGCCACTGAGGAAGCGGCGCAGGCCGGGAGCCGGCTGGTACTCGGGATCCATGAGGAACACGTCTGCCGCTCCCATCCAGCCCTGGATGGGCTGGGCGAGCACCGGCTGCAGGTCGGAGCGCACGTAGCCGAACGCGGGTGCGCCCGGTCCGCCGTTGAGGTACTTGTACGTGCAGCCAACGGCGAGGTCGACCTCATCCGCGTCGAGCTGCATCGGCACGGAGCCGACGGAGTGGCAGAGGTCCCAGAGCACCAGGGCGCCGGCCTCATGGGCCGCGCGCGTGATGGCCGGCAGGTCGGCGAGGAAGCCCGAGCGGTACGAGACGTGGCTGAGCAGCACGAGCGCGGTGCGCTCGCTGACCGCATCCTGCACCTGCTGCAGCGAGACCCCGGATGCGGGATCGCTCTGGATCCAGCGGATGGTGCACCCGCGTTCCGCTGCAATGCCCTGCAGCAGGTAGCGATCGGTGGGGAAGTTGTCGGTGTCGGTGATGATCTCGGTGCGCTCGGGCCTCGCGTCGATCGCGGCGCGCGCGAGCTTGTACAGCAGCACGGTCGTCGAGTCACCGATGAAGGTCTGGCCAGGTGCGGCGCCGAGGGCCGCAGCCGCGAGTTCGTCACCGATGGTGAACGGCAGCTCCATCCATTCCTCGTCCCAAGCGCGGATGAGCCGGCCGGCCCAGGCATCCGTCACGAACTGCGCCATTCGTTCCGCCGTGGCGATGGGAGGGCGCCCGAGCGAGTTCCCGTCGAAGTAGGCGAGCAGCTCGTCGCTCTCGACGAAACGCCGGCGGTAGTGCGCGAGCCCGTCGGAGCGATCCATGCGCCGGGCGTACGACAGCATCGTGTCGGGGGCCGTCGTCGTCATACCAGGGTCTCCTCGAGGTAGTCGATGGTGCTCGCGCGGGCACCCGAGAGCCATTCGGCCGTCTCGGCGGCCGTCTCGGGAGGGCTCCCCGGCACCCACGCCAGTCGCGGTCCGATGCTCGAGGGCTGCCACGTGCCGGCGATGCTCGCGACGAGCGCCTCGCGGTCGAGGCCGGCATCGGCCAGGGCGGCCAGTTCGCGCGGGTTGATGCCGACCGGCAGCGGACCGTTGCCGAGGTCGGTGCCGTAGCGCACCCGTCCTCCCGCGGCGGCGATGCGGGTGAGGTTGACGAGCGCGTTCTCGTACTCGTCGGTCGGCGATCCCCAGCCGTGGATGTCGAGCGTGGAGACCACGGCGGTGCCGGCCCTCGAAAGCCGAGCGACGATGTCGCTGTCGAGCACCTCGGTGAAGGGCGTGTGCGCGAGAACGTTCACGCCGGCATCCAGTGCCCGTCGGGTCATTCCATCGCCCTGCACATGGGCCGCGACGGGAACCCCGTGGGCGCGTGCCGCCGTCACGATGGCGGTGAGCAGCTCGGGGCTCGGCACCGGACCCTCGTCGCTGTTGACCGTGACCTTGATGACGGATGCGCCGAGCGCGATCTGTGCGCGCACGGCGGCGTCGGCATCCGCGGGGCCGCGCAGTTCGACGGCGGCTCCCGCCGGTGCCCAGCCGGCGTTGACCGGATAACCGCCCTCGCAGGTGAGCAGGCCCCCGGCGATGCGCACCTCGGGCAGGGGGGACCCGGGGAATCCGCTCTCGGTGTGCCACTCGGCGGCCAACCGCGGCACCCAGCCCAGATCGACCACCGCCGTGATGCCGCCCGGCATGATCTGCTCGGCATCGACGAGGCCGACGTGAACGTGGTGGTCGGTCAGCCGCGGGAACAGGGTGCCCGGCAGCTCGACGTCGGTGACGAGCTGGTCGCCGCCGACCGGGTAGAGCAAACCCTCGCGAACGCGGAACACGGAGCGGCCGTGCCATCCCCCCGCCCAGTACTCCTCGACCCCGAGGAACATGCCCTCATCGATCACGGCTGTCCGATCTCGGTGCGCACCGCGTAGAGCTCGGGGAAGAAGGTGAGCTCGAGGGCCTTCTGAAGAAAGCGGGCCCCACCGGAACCGCCGGTGCCCGGCTTCATGCCGATCGTGCGCTCCACGGTCTTGAGGTGCCGGAAGCGCCAGAGCTGGAAGTTCTCCTCGAGGTCGACGAACTCCTCGCAGGCCTCGTAGGCGGCCCATTGACCGTCGGCGTCTTCGTAGATCGCCGTGAAGACGGGCACGAGCTCTCGGTCGAAGACCCAGGCCTCGCGCACGTCGCGCTGAAGCACGTGCGCGGGCACCGGATGCCCTGCCCGGGCGAGATAGCGCAGGAACTCGTCGTAAATGCTGGGCTCTTCCAGGGCGTTCTCGAGCGCGGTGGTCGCGGCGGCATCCGTCGCGAACACGCTGAGCATGCGGGCGTTCTTGTTGCCGAGCACGAACTCGACCGCGCGGTACTGCCACGACTGGAAGCCGCTGGAGTTGCCCAGGAAGTCGCGGAATTCGGCGTACTCGCTCGGTGTGAGGGTGGCGAGCACCGACCATTGCTCGGTGAGCGTGCGCTGGATGTGCTTGACCCGGGCGATGCGCTTGAGGGCCTGGGGGAGCTGGTCGTCGCGCAGCAGCCGGCGCGCGTCGTCGAGCTCGTGCAGCACGAGCTTCAGCCACAGCTCCGTCGTCTGGTGCTGGATGATGAACAGCAGCTCGTCGTGGTGCTCCGGCCGGCTGATCGGATGCTGGGCGGCCAGCAGCGTGTCGAGGTCGAGGTATCCGCCGTAGCTCATCCGGTCGCGGAAATCGGTGACGATGCCCGGATCGAATTCCCGCGTGTTCTTCTGCACGACCAACGGACGCCTCCTCGAAACTCGGCTTTTTCAGCCTAACCCGCCCCGGGGACGCTTCCACGCGGCACCTGCCGAGGTGCCGGGATCAGTCGGCTGGCGCGACGCGGATGGTGTTGTCCCAGGGGTCCTCGAACGAGAGGGCGCGGCCATCGTCCCGTGCCTGCACGCCGAAGCGCCGCATCCGTTCGCCGAGCGAGCCGAGGTCATCGGCCGAGGGCACGGCGATCTGCACCTGCCCCAGCCCGAGCGCGAGGCGGCGTCGCCCGGCGCCCGCGCTGCTCCACGTGTTCATGGCCATGTGGTGGTGGTAGCCGCCCGCCGAGACGAACAGGGCGGATGCGCCGAACGCCGCCGTCGTCTGGAACCCGAGCTGCTCGACGTAGAAGGTGCGGGCGATGTTCACGTCGCCGACCGAGAGGTGCACGTGGCCGACGACGGCGCTGCCGACGCGCTCGCCGGCGAGCCCCTGCTCGCTGAGGTTCTGCTGCAGGAAGGCGTTCGGGTCGAGGGCGAGGCTGTCCATCTCGATCCGGCCGTGCACCCAGCTCCAGGTGGAGCGGTCGCGGTCCCAGTAGAGCTCCACGCCGTTGCCCTCGGGGTCGGTGAAGTAGAAGGCGGTGCTCACGAGGTGATCGGCGCTGCCGGTGAAGCTGCCGGGATGCCGTCGGGCCACGGAGTACACGGCCGCGGCGAGCGCGGCTTGCGAATCGAAGACGATGGCCGTGTGGTACAGCCCGCCGCTGCGCGGATCGGCCGATCGCAGTTCGGGGGCGTGCTCGAGCACGATGATCGGCGTCCTGCCGCGGCCGAGAACGGCTACGGGGCCTTCGTGGCTCAGGAGTTCGAGCGTCACGGCGTCGCGGTAGTACGCGATCATGCGGTCGAGGTCGCCGACGCGCAGCGTCACCGCGCCCATGGCGGTGTCGTCGGCAAGCAGGTCGACGGGATGCGTGGTCACACTGAATGCAACCGCGGGCGGCGGGGCACCATTCCGCGGCGGCTTCAGTCCTGGTGCAGGCGTCAGTCCTGGTGCAGCTGGACGAGGTTGCCGCATCCGTCGTCGAAGATCGCCGACGTTCCCCATTCGGTGTTCACTGGTTCGCCGCGGAACTCGATGCCGGCCGCGCGTAGCCGGGCGTACTCCGCCTGCACGTCGGGCACCCCGAAGACGATCACGGGAATCTCGCTGGAGTACAGGCCCTCTTTGTAGGCCTGCGCGAGCGGGTTGTCGCTCGGTTCGAGCAGCAGCCCGACCCCGTCGCGGTCTTCGGGCGAGCGCACGACATAGAGCATGTGCTCGGGCAGCTCGATGAGCGGCTCGAAGCCGAGCGTCTCGGTGTAGACCGCGAAGGCCGCAGCCGGATCATCCACGTGGATGCTGCACATCTTCACTCGCATGCCAGCAGGCTAACCCGTTCGGGGGGTGTCGTGCAGATCGCGTCGGCGCGAGTCGTCGGGAGGAGGCGAGGCATCCGGATGCCGGCGGGATCCGCCCCGGGACAGGCCCGGAACCGCGGCGCGGCGGTGCCTACGCGACGGCGTCGCTCGTGAGCCTCTCGAGCAACTCGCGGTAGCGCGCAGCCGTGCGCTCGGTGATGGCCGGAGGCAGCGGAGGCGGAGTGCTCACGCCGTCGTCGTGCCAGTTCGCGGCGAGCCAATCGCGCACGATCTGCTTGTCGAAGCTCGCCATGCGCTCTTCGGGGGTCGTGCCCGACTCCCAGGCGAAGGCATCCCAGTACCGGCTCGAATCGCTCGTGAGCACCTCGTCGCCGAGGGTCGTCACGCCGGTCTCGGGGTCGCGGCCGAATTCGAACTTGGTGTCGGCCAGGATCACGCCGCGCGCTTCGGCGACCGCCGACGCCTGCGCGAACACGGCCAGCGAGAGCTCGCGCAGTTCGGCCGCGACGTCGGGCCCGACGAGTTCGACGGTGCGCTCGAAACTGATGTTCTCGTCGTGCTCGCCCTGCGCGGCCTTGAAGGCGGGGGTGTAGAGCGGTTCGGGAAGCCGGTCGCCGTTCTCGAGTCCTTCGGGAAGCGGGATGCCGCACACGGTTCCGGAGCTCTGGTACTCCTTCCAGCCCGAACCGGTGAGGTACCCGCGAACGACGCACTCGATCGGGAACATCTCGAGCTTCCTCACGAGCATCGCGCGGCCGGTCACCTCGGAGGGGATGGCGCTCGATCCGTCGAGACGATGCTCGGGAACGAGGTGGTTGGGCACGTGCAGCTGGTCGAACCACCACAGGCTGAGGGTCGTGAGCAGTTCGCCCTTGCCCGGGATGCCGGGTTCGAGCACGTGATCGAAGGCGCTCACCCGATCGCTCGCGACGACGAGAACGGTCTCGGGTTCCTCGCCCGTCGGCGATGCGGGCTCGTACAGGTCGCGCACCTTGCCCGAGTAGACGTGGGTGAATCCGGGCAGGTTCAGGGGCGCGTCGCTCACGCTCCCAGTGTAGGCAACGCCGAACGCGGCCTGCGCTGGCTGCGCTTTCCCCGCGGGTGCGCCACTTGCGCGGCGCTTTCCCCGCGGGTGCGCCACTTGCGCGGCGCTTGCGCCACATCTACTGGCGCAACGGCCGGCGAAGTGGCGCAACGCCAGGGGGTCGGGATGCCGCGGTACGGCCGGGGCACCGGGCGCCGGGGCCCGGGTCCGGGTCAGTGCGCGACGCGCGCGGCGACGTCGGTGCGGTACTGGCCGCCCTCGAGGTGGATGCGGCCCAGGGCGTCGTAGACGCGGGCCCGCGCGTCGGTGAAGTCACGGCCCACGGCGACGACGCTGAGCACCCGGCCGCCGGAGGTGCGCACGGTGCCGTCCGCGGCATCCGTCGTTGCGGCGTGCGTGATGTGCACACCGGGTACCGCCGCTGCGTCGGCCAGGCCCTCGAGAACGCGGCCGGTCACCGGCGTCTCGGGGTAGTTCTCGCTCGCGAGCACCACGGTGACCGCGACATCGGACGAGAACAGCGGGCGTTCGCGGTCTCCGAGCGAGCCGGTCGCGGCGTCGTAGAGGAGTTCGGCGAGCGGCGTCTCGAGCCGGGGCAGCACGACCTGCGTCTCCGGATCGCCGAAGCGGGCGTTGAACTCGATGACGCGGATGCCGTCGCGCGTCACGATGAGGCCGCAGTAGAGCAGTCCCACGAACGGCGTTCCCTGGGCGGCGAGCTCACGCACTGTCGGCAGGGCGATGGTCTCGATGACCTCGTCGACGAAGGCCCGCTCGCTGCCGAAGGCGTCGGCGAGCCACGGCAGCGGCGAGTACGCACCCATGCCGCCGGTATTGGGTCCGGCGTCGCCGTCGAGCAGGCGCTTATAGTCCTGCGCGGGCGAGAGCGGCAGAACGTGCTCGCCGTCGGAGAGGAGGAAGAGCGAGACCTCTGGCCCGTCGAGGAACTCCTCGATGAGCACTCCGCCGTGCCCGGCCCACTGCTCGCAGTGGCGGAGTGCCGCGTCGCGGTCCTCGGTCACGAGAACGCCCTTGCCGGCCGCGAGTCCGTCGGCCTTGATCACATAGGGCGCGCCGAACGTGTCGATGGCCTCGGCCGCCTGGTGCACGGTGACGGCGCGCACGGACCGTCCGGTCGGAACGCCCGCGGCATCCATCACCCGCTTGGCAAACGCCTTCGACCCCTCGAGGGCGGCCGCCGCACCGCTCGGACCGAAGACCGGGATGCCCGCGGCGCGCACCGCGTCGGAGACCCCGGCCACGAGGGGAGCCTCGGGTCCGATGACGACGAGGTCGAAGTTGCCGGAAGAGGCGAAGTCGGCCACGGCCAGCGGGTCGTTCGCGTCGAGCGGATGCGTCGCAACGTCGGTTGCGATGCCGGCGTTGCCCGGTGCGCAGACGACCTCGTGCCCGCCGTTGTCGGCGAGCAGCGCCGTGATGATGGCATGCTCACGCGCGCCCGGACCCAGCACGAGAATCTTCACGGCCTCAAGGGTAACGGCTCCGAAGCTGTGCCGATTCGCGGGCAGAATGAAGGCATGGCACGCGCACGCATCGACGAAGCGGCCGGCATGGGCGCGCTGCGTTCGTGGGCCGACGCCGCGGAAGCCGCGCCACGCGACGTGCGCGCGCTCGCGGTTCGCTTCACGCTGCAGGCGCTCGCCGACCGCGCGCCGGGCAACACCGTCGAGATGCGGGTGCCGCCGTTCGGCGCCGTGCAGTGCATCGCCGGCCCCCGGCACACACGAGGCACCCCGCCGAACGTCATCGAGACGGATGCCGCGACCTGGCTGGAGCTCGCGACCGGGCGGCTGGCGTGGGCGGAGGCCACCGCATCCGGATCGGTGCACGCCTCTGGCCTTCGGGCGAACCTGGAGGGCCTGCTTCCGCTCGTGCGCGTGTGAGGGCGACGCGTCTGGGGACGATCCCGCCGGTTTTCGACTGCCTGACCGAAAAGCGAGGAGATTCCGAAAAGCGAGGGATCTCTCCGGTTCGCCGGGCGTGTCGCGTTCTGAACCGGCGTGTCGCTCCGAATCGCCTCGCTTTTCGGAATCTCCTCGCTCTTCCGAAGGGACGCGAGGGACAGGTCGACGTTCGCGTCGATGGGACAATGGAGGGGTGAGTACTCCCGATGCCGACGGCCGCGGCTTTCCGCCGTCTGATCCTGCGCGTTCGAGTGCCGACGCGCGTGAGGTGAATCCGGATGCCGCCGCCGGCGACGCTCGAGCGCAGGACGCCGACGTGCCTCCGCAAGACGGCGAGGCCGTGCTGATCGACGAGGGTGAAGTCGTCGAGACCGATCGCGAGGAGGCCGTCGTGCGACGCTCGCCGCGGTACTGGCGGTTCATGGGCCTCGGCGCGATTCTCGGGGTCGTGATCGCCCTCGTGCTGACTTTCGCGTTCCCGGCCAACGACGCCTACAACGTGGGTCAGGTGTTCGGGTTCCTGGTGCTGTTCCTGGGCGTGGTCGGCCTCGCGCTCGGTGGTCTCGTCGCTGTAGTGCTCGACCGGCGTTACGCCAAGCGCGCTCGCCGCATGACGGTGGAGCACAGCTCGACGCGTCCGCTCAACTGAGTCGCCTCGCGCGGAGCCGGAGTTTCGCGCCGGAGCCGGCGGCGCGGCCCCAAGCTCAGCGAGCGGTGCCCTCCCAAGGCCACCCGGCCGTTCCCTGAGCCCGCCGAAAAGCTCCGCCCGCCTACGAGAGCTGCGTGCGCTCCACCCAGTCCAGGTACTCCGGCGTCACCGTGCCCGTCACGTACTCGCCCGTGAAGCACGAGAGGTCGAGGCTCGTGACGTCGCTGCCCTGGGTGATGGCCGAACTGAGGTCGGCGACCTCCTGATAGATCATGCTGTCGGCGCCGAGTTCCGTCGCGATCTCGGGAATCTTGCGCCCGTGGGCGACGAGTTCCGTGCGTGAGGGCATGTTGATGCCGTACACGTGGGGATACCGCACCGGGGGCGCCGCCGAGGTGAAGGTCACCTTGTTCGCGCCGGCGGCGCGGGCCATCTCCACGATCTCCTTCGACGTCGTGCCGCGCACGATCGAGTCGTCGACGATGAGCACGTTCTTACCCTTGAACTCGGTGCCCATGGCGTTCAGCTTCTGCCGGACGCTCTTCTTGCGCTGCGCCTGCCCGGGCATGATGAACGTGCGCCCGATGTAGCGGTTCTTGTAGAACCCCTCGCGGTATTCGATGCCGAGCTTGCGCGCCACCTGCATCGCGGCGGGTCGGGAGGAGTCGGGGATGGGCATGACGACGTCGATGTCGCCCTTGTCCATGTGGGCCGCGATGGTGTCGGCGAGCCGGTCGCCCATGCGAAGCCGGGCCTCGTAGACCGAGATGCCGTTCATGATGGAGTCGGGCCGGGCCAGGTAGACGTACTCGAACGAGCACGGCACCAACTGCGAGTTCTGCGCGCACTGGCGGGTGAACAGCTCGCCTCCGAGCGAGATGAAGACCGCCTCGCCCGGGGCGACGTCGCGCACGATCTCGTAGTCGCCGTTCTCGAGCACGAGCGACTCGGATGCCACGATGTACTCGTCCTTGCCGGCATCCGTCACGCGCTTGCCGAGGATGAGGGGCCGGATGCCGTACGGGTCGCGGAAGGCGAGCAGGCCGTGGCCGGCGATGAGCGCGATGACCGCGTACGACCCCTCGACCCGCTCGTGCACCTGCGTGACGGCCGAGAAGATCTGGTCGGGGTCGAGCTCGAGGCTCGTGATCTGGCCCTGCAGCTCGGTGGCGAGCACGTTCAGCAGCATCTCGGTGTCGGATGCGGAGTTCACGTGACGGCGATCGATGCGGAAGAGGTCGTCGGAGAGCTCGCGCGTATTCGTGAGGTTGCCGTTGTGCACGAGGATGATGCCGTACGGCGCGTTCACGTAGAAGGGCTGTGCCTCCTCCTCACGCTCCGCCGCGCCCTTGGTGGTGTAGCGCACGTGCCCCAGGCCCATGTTGCCGAGCAGCGAGCGCATGTCGCGCGTTCGGAACGCCTCGCGCACCTGGCCCTTGGCCTTGTGCATGTGGAAGGTCGAGCCGTCGGCGGTCGCGATGCCGGTGGAGTCCTGTCCGCGGTGCTGGAGAAGGAGAAGGCTGTCGTAGATCTGCTGATTGGCCGCCTCTGTCGAGACGAGTCCGACGATGCCGCACATGCGAGCGTTGACTCCTGAAGGGCTGGGGTGCTCGGCCCGAGCGGACCGTTGACAGTCTCCCATACCCGACCCTGCGCATCGGCTGCACGCGGGCGGCGGATGCGCAGCCGCCGAGCGTCACTTCCGGTCGCGTCGCGGGCCGCATCTGTGCCGTCGTGCTCCACTTCGGTCGGCAGCCCCGGAGGGTCAGTAGCGCGACGGCGTCTCGAGTACGGCGAGGGTGCAGCGCGAGATGCAGACGAGCTTCTCGTCGGCGTTCGTGATGCGCACCTCCCAGACCTGGGTCGTGCGTCCGCGCGAGAGGGGCTTGGCGACACCGTGCACCCACCCGTCGGCGACCGGGCGCACGTGGTTGGCGTTGATCTCCATGCCCACGCAGTAGTACTTCTCCGTGTCGACGGTGAAGGTCGATCCCCAACTGGCGAGCGTCTCGGCGAAGGCGACGGATGCCCCGCCGTGCAGAACGCCGCCCGGCTGCCGGGTGCGCTCGTCCACGGGCATGCGGCCGTAGAGGGCGTCGTCATCGAGGCGCTCGAGCTCGATGCCGAGCGTGCGGATGAGGGTGGGAGCGCTGCGCTCCATCGCGCGGGCGAGGTCGATCTCGCCGAACCAGATGGCCATGCAGCGAGTGTACGGCCGGGCGGAGCAGGCCTCAGGCGATCTCGGCGATGATCGGGTGGATGGCGGTGTTGAACGCGGCTGCGTCGGTGCGCAGCGCATCCGTCACCGCCACGGTGAGCGACCCGATCCACCACACGCCCCGTTCGGCGAGCGGCAGAACCTGCACGTTCAACTCGAAGGAGTGCGCCCTCCGGCCCACCTCGCGCTCGTGCTCGGCGATGGTGCCGGCATAGGCGCGGTAGGAGTCGGCGGACTTCGCGATGGAGGCCTGGGCATACGTGTCGTGCGCCTTGCGCGCCCAGGTCATCGCCTCCGCGCTGAGCGGACGCACCGCGGCCTCGAGGTCTTCGGCGCCCGACACGGGCAGTGCGAGCGCCGTGTCGTACCCGTCGATCAGCTGCAGCGGAACCGGCGAGGGATGCGCCTCGGGCTCCACCGTCATCGCCCACCAGTCGCGCCACTGCCGCTCGAGCCGGTCTTGGGCATCCACGTCACGAGGCGTGCGCGCGGGCAGCGTGACCCCGCGCAGCGGTGGCAGGTGAGCCGGCGAGGCGATGCCGAGCGACTGGCGCAGCCACAGCACGAGGAGCACGGGAATGCTGGCATCCTCGCGAATCATCCACGACGGCTGGCTGTCGGCCCGCATAGGAGAATTCTACGGCCGACGCGCGACATTACGGGGGTCTACCGGGCACGATGACCGCGGGATGCGGCGCCTGTCTCGCCGACTACCCTTGAGACGTGAGCGCGAACTCCTCCTATGCAGCCGCCGGCGTCGACACCGCGGCCGGCGACCGGGCCGTCGAGCTGATGAAGGCCGCGGTCGCCAAGACCCACGGCCCCTCCGTGCTGGGTGGAGTGGGCGGCTTCGCGGGACTCTTCGACGTCTCGTCCCTCACCTCCTACAAGCGGCCGCTGCTGGCCACGTCGACCGACGGCGTCGGCACCAAGGTCGCCATCGCCCAGGCGATCGACAAGCACGACACGATCGGACAGGATCTGGTCGGCATGGTCGTCGACGACATCATCGTCGTCGGCGCGACACCGCTGTTCATGACCGACTACATCGCCTGCGGGCGGGTGGTGCCCGAGCGCATCGCCGCCATCGTCGGCGGCATCGCGCAAGCCTGCAGCGAGACCGGCACTGCTCTCGTCGGCGGCGAGACGGCCGAGCATCCGGGTCTGATGGGTGCCGACGACTACGACGTCGCCGGAGCGGCCGTCGGCGCCGTCGAGGCCGATGCGGTGCTCGGCGCCGAGCGGGTGGGGCACGGTGATGTCGTCCTCGGCATGGCCTCCTCCGGCCTGCATTCCAACGGGTTCTCACTCGTGCGCCACATCCTGGGCGAGAAGGGCATCGGCTACACCGACGCGCTGCCCGAGTTCGGCGGCCCTGTGGGCGAGGCGCTCCTGGAGCCGACGCGCCTGTACACCGGACCGCTCGTTCGCCTGCTCGCCGACCCGACGCTCGGCGGTGCGGTGCATGCATTGAGCCACGTCACCGGTGGGGGCATCGCGGCGAACCTCGCCCGCGTGCTGCCCCTCGGCTCGTGGGTCGAGCTGGAGCGCTCGAGCTGGTCGCCGACTGCCGTGTTCCGCGTGCTGAGCGAGCTCGCCAACACCTCGCTGGAGAGTTCCGAGGGCACCTGGAACCTCGGGGTGGGCATGTTCGCGGTCGTGGCTCCGGATGCCGCGGCCGGGATCGTCTCGGCGCTGCAGGCGGAGGGCATCCACGCGTGGGAGGCCGGCCGCATCTCGACCGCCGAGCACGACACCAGCGGCTTCGTCCAGGGTGAGAAGGGCGTGAACGGCGGCGCCGTCAGGCTCGTCGGTCGCTACGCGGACTGAGCGATGACCGCTGGTGCGCCCAAGCGCCGCAGCGTGCGCGTGCCATGGCGTCCCGCCGTCGTCGCGATGTCGGCCGTGCTGCTGACGCTCGCCACCGTACTGCTGATCGACCCGGAACTCGGCCCGGCCGTGCTCGGCATCGCCATGACTGCCTCGCTCGCGCGCAGTCAGCTCGAACGCGATCGTCGCGGTCGGCTCGAAGCCGGAGTGGCGCTGCCGATCATCGGAATCGCCGCCTCCGGCATCGGCTCCGCCCTCGTTCACGCGCCGTGGCTGGGAGCCGGACTCTACGTCGTCGGCCTGACGGTGTCCGTCCTGCTACGCATCCCCGGCGGAGTGTGGCGACGTATCGGCGGCCTGCTCGCCATCCCCTTCGTCGCGTTGCTCATCGCACCCGGCGGCCACAGCGACCGGTTCGGCCCGTTGGGAGCGCTGCTCATCCCCATCGCGGTCGGGGTCGTCGCCTGGGTGTGGGTCACCATCAGCCAGGTGTGCGCTCGACGGTTGGGACTGCTGGGGCCTCCGCCTGCGTCGGCCGCGCAATCCGCGATGGCATCGCCGGCAGGCGGGGCGAGAGCATCGCGGCTGCGGCCGAGGGCCACCATCCGCCTGGCCATGCAGATGGCGGTGTCGGTGTCCGCTGCCTTCATCGTGGGTCTGCTGGCCTTCCCCGACCGTTGGTCGTGGATCGTCATCACCACCGTCATCGTCGTCGTCGGCAACCGTGGGCGCGCCGACGTGCTGCAGAAGGCGGCCCATCGGGTGGTCGGCGCGGCGGCGGGCACGGTGCTGGTCTTCCTTCTCGCGCTGAATGCCGATGCGGCGCCGGGTCTCGCCATCGCCGGGGCGTTGGCAGCGGTCTTCGCCGGACTACTGCTGCGGGATCTCGGCTACGCCTGGTGGGCCGCCGCCGTCACCGTGGCGCTCGCGATCGTGCAGCAGCTGGGCGGTGCACCGCCGTTCCGGCTCGTGGAACGGTGGGAGGAGATCGTCCTGGGTGCGCTGATCGCCGTGCTCCCGGCCCTGGTGCTCCTCCCCATCCGGTCGTCGGGGGTCGTGCGGCTGCGGATCGGGGCGGTGCTCGCGGCGATTTCGCAGCACCTGACGCAACCGTCAGCCGAGAACCTGGCTGCCGTCGGCGCGGCATGCCGCGAGCTGCAGGCGGTCGCCGGGCCGTACGACGACCTGCGTCGGCTCACCCGGGGCAGGGTCGCCGGGCCGGCGCAGTGGATTCCCCTCACCCTTGAAAGTGCTCGACTCGCGAGCCGTGAGCCGAGGAGTGGCGACGACGGACCAGCAGCGCGTCGGGCCATCGGCTCGGCCCGCCTGGCGCTGCGCGATCCGGAAACGCTCACCGACGCCCTCATCGCCGCCCGCGACGCTCTGAGCGACTGACTCCAGCGGGCACAGGTCGTCTCGCGAGGAATGCGGATCAGCGGCCGAAGGTCGAACTCAGGCGCGCTTGGGCTCGTCTTCGGCGGCGTAGTGGTCCACGTAGTCATCGGGGTCGTACTCCGGCCACTTGGCGAGGTCTTCATCCAGGCGCTCATCGCCGTGGCTCAACTCCCGCTCCAGGGCACTGTAATTGGTGTCCGGGCTGAAGTACTTGAGCTCGCGAGCAACCTTGGTGTGCTTCGCTTTTTGACGGCCGCGCCCCATGCGAGACCCCCTCACGATGACTGGCCGGCGGCGCGATGCGCACACCGGCGTGTGAACCGGTAATGAAAACTTCGGATTAGTTTAGCATGATGGGCTGGAGCGCCCAGGGCACGGCTCACAGCGCCACATGTTGGGATATGGGGCGTTATGGCAATCGAGCGGACCAGGGTCGTGATCATCGGCGCGGGTCAGGCGGGCCTGTCCGTCGCCTATTACCTGCGGCGCTTCGAATTGGCCCCTGGCAGCGATTTCATCGTCTACGACCGCGGTCCGAGTGCCGGTGGCGCCTGGCAGCACCGCTGGGAGGCGTTGAAGCTCGGCAGTGCGCATCGGGTGAACGACCTCCCGGGCATGGCCGAGATGGGACTCTCGTTCGAGACTGCCGACCGCGACTGGCCGGCGCGCGACATCGTGGCCGCCTACTACGGCAGTTACGAGCAGTACTACCAGCTGAACGTGCAGCGGCCCGTCTCGGTGACCGGCGTCGAGAACCGGGGCGCCGATCTCATCCTGCGCCACAGCCGCGGCAGTACGATCACCCAGTTCCTCGTGAACGCCACCGGAACCTGGGGCTCGCCGTTCGTGCCGTATTACCCCGGCATGCGCGACTTCCGCGGCTCTCATGTGCACACCGCCGACTACGTCTCGGCCGAGCAGTTCCGCGGCCAGAACGTGATCGTCGTCGGGGGAGGCACGTCGGCGATCGGCTTCATGCTCGAGCTGGAAGGGGTCGCCGCCTCGCAGCAGTGGGTGTCGCGGCGCCCCATCGACTGGATCGATTCGGAGCACCTCGACCTCGAGGGCGCATCCGCCGCCGTCGCGATGCAGGACGAGGCGGCGCGATCCGGGCGCGCCCTTCCGAGCATCGTGAGCGGAACGGGTGTGCCGAAGTCGCGTCGCATCGCCGCAGGCATCCAGCGGGGGCTGCTCGTGGCCAGGCCGATGTTCGACCGCATCGAGCCCGACGGCGTGCGATGGGACGACGGCAGCTTCGCCCCCGCGGATGCCATCATCTGGGCAACGGGATTCCGGCCGGAGCTGCGACACCTGGGGCCGCTGCGGCTGCGCGAGAAGGCCGGCGGAATCAGCGTGGGCAACGGCGCGTCGTGGACGGATCCCCGCATCTTCCTCGCCGGCTACGGGCCGCAGGCCTCCACGATCGGGGCGCAGCGGGCCGGGCGCATGATCGCCCGTCAGATCGTCTCGATGCTCTGAGGCCGAGCTGCCGATCAGCGCAGCAGCAGGTACGCGCCCCCAGCGGCGGCGAACCCGAGCGCGAGATTGACGAGCACGTTCAACACGGCGGCGCGCCAGCGCCCGCCGTCGAGCAGCTCGATGCTCTCGACGCTCCAGGTGCTGAAGGTCGTGAGCCCGCCGCACAGGCCGCTGAGGATGACGTACTTCCAGTCCGCCGAGACGGCTGCGCGCCCCGCGAGCGCCAGGATTCCTCCGCCGATCCCCGAACCGACCACGTTTGCGACGAGCACTCCCCACGGCAGGTGACCGCGCCGAACCGGCAACCGGTAGGCCAGGAGAAAGCGGGCGACGGCACCGAACGACCCGCCGAGCAGCGCACCCACGACCGCGAGCACGCTCATAGCGTGCGGCCCGCATCGTCGATGGAATGCGGCATGCGCCGGTGCGCCTGGCGCGAGCCGACGGCGAGCCCCAGAGCAGCGGCGGCGAATCCGACGACGAGCGAGGCGGCCAGGTAGGCGGCCGCGCCGGCCCCGGCATCCGACGCGCCCATGTCGATGACGGAGACGACCATGGCCGAGAACGTCGTGTAGGAGCCGAGTACCCCGGCGCCGAGTCCGGCCCGAAGCCAGGAGGGCACGTGGGGGCGCTTCCAGATGCCCCCGACGAGCCAGCCCAGGGCGAGCGCTCCGGACACATTGATGAGAAGGGTCGCCCACGGGAAGTCGGCGCCGGCGTGCGGAAGGACCGCGTCGATCGCCAGGCGGATGCCGGTGCCCACCAGGCCGCCGACGGCCACGGCACTCACCGAGCGCCCCAGGCCCTGTCGGGCGGGGGACGCAGGGGCGGGAGTCACTCGGCCATCGTAGAACCGCTGGGGCGCCCCCGTGTTACTTGCGCTTGCGGCGCCGCGACGACGACGGCCGCGAGACCGCGGGAGGCGCACCGACCGTGACCGTTGCGGCGCCGGCCTTGGCAGGCGGGGGAATCGGCAACGGACGCCGGGCGGCCGGCCGCACGGGCTCGCCGCGCCGGTCCTGACCGGGAAGGGGCCGAGAGCGGCGGCCGTAGATGAGCGTGGAGGAGTCGAGCAGCCACGGCACGAGCGCGATCGTCACGCCGTGCACGAGCATGAGCTTCTGACGGATGCGACGGGCCTTGTGGTTGTGCAGCAGGGTCTCCCACCAGTGGCCCACGATGTACTGCGGCATGTAGATGGTCGTCACCTCGGAGCCGTGCTCGGCACGCCGGCCCTTGATGTGCGCGATGAGGGGGTAGCTGATGTCGCGGTAGGGCGAACGCACGATGCGCAGCGGCACCTGGATGTTCATCGCCGCCCATTCCTTCTTGAGGTGCTTGGTCTCCGCATCGTCGATGGAGACGTGGACGGCCTCGAGGCTCTCGTGACGTGCGGCGATGGCGTAGTCCAAGGCCTTGAGCACCGGCTTCTGCATCTTGCCCACGAGCACGATGGCGTGATCGCCCTGCGAGCCGAAGGTGGTCGTCGGATCAACCTCCACCTCCTTGGCCACGTCGCGGTAGTAGCGGTTCACCCCGAGCATGAGCGTGAACAGGATCGGCATCATCACGAAGACGATCCAGGCACCGTGCTGGAACTTCGTGATCGTGACGACGACGAGCACGACGGCCGTCATGGCCGCACCGAGCGAATTGATGGTGAGGCTCTTGATGATCGAAGCCCTGTGGGCGCCCGGCTTTCGCAGCTCACGGAGCCAGTGGCGCACCATGCCCGACTGGCCGAGGGTGAACGAGACGAACACGCCGATGATGTAGAGCTGGATGAGCACGGTGAGGTTCGCCTGGAAGACGAGCAGGATGAACACGGCCGCCAAGGCGAGCAGCAGCACGCCGTTGGAGTAGATGAGGCGGTCGCCGCGGGTGGAGAGCGACTTGGGGGCGTAGCCGTCTTTGGCGAGCACGGACCCGAGCAGCGGGAAGCCGTTGAACGCGGTGTTCGCCGCGAGCAGCAGCACGAGCGCCGTCGCCGCCTGGATGACGAAGAAGAAGAAGGTGTTGTTGCCGAACACCGCCGCGGCCACCTGCGCCATGAGTGAGCGCTGCGGGTCGGTCGCGCACTGCGCCCAGCCCACGAGGTCGCAGGGGTTCTCGGCGTAGTGCACACCCGAGAACAGGGCGATCACGGTGAGGCCGGCGAACAGTCCGATCGCGATGCCGCCCATGAGAAGCAGCGTGCGCTGGGCGTTCTTGACCTTCGGCTGGCGGAAGGCGGGAACGCCGTTCGCGATGGCCTCCACGCCCGTCAAGGCCGAGCATCCGCTTGCGAAGGAGCGCAGCAGGAGCAGCACGATGGCCGCCTGCGTCATCTGCTCGGCCTTCACCTCATAGCCGGCGCTCTCGGCGACGGGCACGTCACCCGCGAAGATGCGGGCGGCGCCGACGATGACCATGAGCGCGACGCTGCCGATGAAGACGTACGTGGGAATGGCGAAGGCCTTGCTCGACTCGCTCACGCCGCGCAGGTTGATGGCGGCGAGCACGATGACGAAGCCGACGGCCAGTTCCACCCGGAACCCAGCCAGCCCCGGGATGGCGGAGATGATGTTGTCGACGCCGGATGCGACCGACACGACGACGGTCATCACGTAGTCCACGAGAAGGGCGGATGCGACGACGAGTCCGGCCTTCTCGCCGAGGTTCTTGTGGGCGACCTCGTAGTCGCCGCCGCCGGAGGGATAGGCCTTCACGAGCTGCCGGTACGACATCACGACGGTGATGAGCAGCACCACGACGGCGGCGGCCACCCACGGTGCGAAGGTGAGGAACGAGAGCCCGCCGACGAGCAGGATCATCATGAGTTCCTGCGGCGCGTAGGCCACGGACGAGAGCGGATCGCTCGCGAAGATCGGCAGCGCGAGGTACTTGGGCAGCAGCTGTCCCTCGAGGTGCTCGCTGGAGAGCGGCTCGCCGATGATCCAGTGTTTCGGCGACTTCAATTCGGGTGGGGGTGCTGCGACCCCGTCATTTGCCACGAGGGACTAACCTACTCGCGCGCGTAACGCTGTCAAGCTGGGATTGATTCCCCTCGGGTTCACTTCTCCGGTCGATTTGCCACTTCTGGTGGGATCAAGGGGCGTCGAACCCACCAGAAGTGGCAAATCGGCGAGGATCAGGCCTGGGGCAGGGAGGCGAGGAATTCCGCCCGCACCCGGTCCAGCTGCTCGCGCAGCGCATCGACGCTCGCGCTGTTCACCTGTCCGCGCGCCGCCTGCAGGCGCAGGTCGGTGCGCAGCTGCTGGCGGAACTGGTTGATCACGACCTCCGCGTCCTGAACGGCACGGTTCGAGTCCTGCTGTGTGTTCGGCGAGGACTCGGCCGGGCGAGCGGACCGCTTGGCGTCGCGGGCGGCGCTCGCGAGATCGGCGCGCAGGCTCTTCATCGCCGCGGTCACGCCGGAGCGTACCTCATCGGCGAGCCGGCGCACGGAGTCGGTCAACTCGTCTTCGATCGCGTCGAGTTCGTGCCCGCGCTCCGCGAGCTCGGCCCGGCCGGCATCGGTGATGAAGTAGGTGGTCTTGCGTCCGTCGCTCTGCTTGGTCACCAGCCCCTCCTCCTCGAGCTTGGCGAGTCGCGGGTAGATGGTGCCCGCGCTCGGGCTGTAGGTGCCGCCGAAGCGGTCGCTCAATGCCTGGATGAGCTCGTAGCCGTGCCGCGGCGCCTCCGAGAGCAGGCTCAGCAGGTAGAGGCGCAGGTTGCCGTGGGCGAAGACGGGCGGGGTCATTCGGCGCTCCTCTCGCTTGCGGATGCCTCGTGCCGTTCGGCCACGCGCCGCACGACGGACACGTTGCCCGACACGGAGTTCGCCTGAACGTCGGTCCAGACGCCGTCGAGTTCGCCGATCACGCGCTCGAACCCCTTGCCCATGGTGCCCCGCATGCTCAGGTCGTCGAGCTGGATGGTGCCCGAGATGGTGTTGAGCCGGTAGCGCGCACCCGCGCCCTGCAGCATCCGCACGGTGAGCGCGCCCGAGACGGTGTTCGTGACGATCTCGTGCGGCACCGCGGTGGAATCGAGCACCATGTTGCCGGTGACGCCGTCGGCCGAGAACTTGCTCACCTCTCCGCTCGCGGTGATGTCGCCGGAGACGGTGTTCGCGCGGATGGCGCCCACGTGGTTGCCGACGCTCAGCTCGCCGCTGACCGTGTTGACCTCGACGTCGCCGGTGAGGTGATCGGCGACGATGTCGCCGGAGACGGAGTTCAGGCGGGCATCGCTCGTGAAGCCCGACACCAGGGCCTCGGCCGAGACGACGCCGAGCTTGATGGCCACATCGCGCGGGGCGAGGATCGACACCTCGGCCTTGGCGTGACCCGTGAAGCCCTTGAAGGCGTCGATCCAGTTGTCCCAACGTAGTTGCGGGTGGTCGATGCTCAGGCGGTCGCCGTCGATCTCGATCTTCAGGTCCTTGCCCGAGACCGAGGTGACCTCCACCCGTGCACCGGGCTCGTCATGGGCGATCACGTTGACGCGTCCGCCGATGAGGCTCACCTTGAGTGCGCGCACCTGCTCGAGGTCGATGACCTTGGTCTGCCCGGGCGTGATGATCCACTTCTCGATTGCCATGCGTTCTCTCCTCGCTGCTCGCGCCGGCTCCTGTGGAGCACTCGCGATATATCGCATTGGCGCAGTATCACGATATATCGCGTTGGCGCATTCCGCAAGTGCCCCTGGAGAGCGATTCGGATGACTGCTTGACCTTGCCGCAACGTCAACCTTTAGCGTGGGAAACACAACGACGGAAGGGAGAGGAATGGACTGGTCGATTCAGGAGATCGCGCGCCGTGCGGGTACGACGAGCCGCACCCTGCGTCACTACGGTGACGAGGGCCTGCTCTCGCCGACCCGCATCGGAACCAACGGCTACCGCTACTACGACGAGCGGGCGCTGGTTCGGCTGCAGCGCATCCTGCTGCTGAGGGAGCTCGGTCTCGGCTTGCCTGCCATCGCCCAGGTGCTCGACGCCCAGGAGGATGCCGGCGAGGCGCTGCGCACCCACCTCGCGTGGTTGCGCGGCGAGCAGGAGCGGCTGAGGCGGCAGGTCGCCTCGGTCGAGGGAACGATACGAACACTGGAGGGAGGTGGACAACTCATGGCAGAGAACATGTTCGACGGCTTCGATCACACGCAGTACCGCGACGAGGTGGAGCAGCGCTGGGGAAAGGATGCGTACGCGCGCAGCGACGCCTGGTGGCGCTCGAAATCGGAGGCGGAGAAGAAGGACTGGCAGGCGCGACAGGAGCAGCTGAGCAGCGACTGGATGGCGGCGGCGGAGCGGGGCATCGACCCCTCCGGCGACGAGGCTCAGGCGCTCGCCGCCCGGCACGCCGACTGGCTCGGCTCGATCCCGGGAACGCCGGGGAGCGAGGGCGGACGGCCGACGAAGGCGTACTTCATCGGCCTGGGCGAGATGTACGTGGCCGATGAACGCTTCGCGGCGAACTACGGCGGTCCTGTCGGCGCCGCGTTCGTACGCGATGCGATGCGCGTCTACGCCGAGCGGTCCCTCTAAGGGGACTCGGTTCAGGCGGCGACCGCTGCCCCGGATGCTCCGGGCACGGTCGCCGCCTGCTTCGGCGGCAGGCGCAGGGCGAACCGGGGGAGGGTGAGCTGGCACAGCGGCCCGATGAGCAGGGCGAAAGCGAGCGTGCCGATGCCGACGTTGCCGCCGAGCAGCCAGCCGAGAAGCACGACGGTTCCCTCGATGCCGGTGCGCACGATCCAGATCTTCCATCCCGTGCGGCGGTGCAGTCCCGTCATGAGGCCATCGCGCGGGCCCGGCCCGAACTGCGCGCCCACGTAGAGCCCCGTCGCCACGGCGAGCAGCAGCAGCCCCGCCACGAAGGATGCGATGCGGGCCGCCAGGGGCATGTCGGCGGGGATGAGGGCGAGGCCCACGTCGGCGGCCGGTCCGATGAGCAGTGCGTTGAGCACGGTTCCGACCCCGGGCCATTGCCGCAGGGGGATCCACAACAGCAGCACGAGCGCGCTCGTGATCACGACGACCGTTCCGAAGCTCAGCCCCGTGTGCAGAACGATCCCCTGGCTCAGCACGTCCCACGGGGCGGCGCCGATCTGGCCGCGCACGATGAGGGCGATCGCGATGCCGTAGAGGAAGAGGCCGACGAGCAGGTGCAGGAAGCGGCGCGGGCGTCGCCTCGCGGTCACGAAGGTGGGGAAGGCCATGGCACGAGCCAATCGCGAATTGGCCTTTCGCGATAGAGCCAATCGGCCTAAAGTGGCCTGATGACGGGATCACCGCTCTCTGCGCGTGCACTCGAGGACCTGCTCGGCGAGTGGCGGGATGCCGCAGCGCCGGCCTACCAAGCGCTCGCCGACCGCATCCGTCTGCTCGTGCTCGACGGCCGTATCGGCATCGATCGTCGCCTGCCCGCCGAACGGGAACTCGCCGAGCGGCTGCGGCTCAGCCGCACCACGGTGACGGCGGCATACGCCGCGCTCCGCGAGTCGGGATTCGCCTCCAGCCGCCGGGGGTCGGGCACCCTCGCCTGCCTGCCTGGTTCGAGCCCCGCGGCCCTGGCGATCGTCGGGGGCGGTCTGCTCGACTTCAGCAAGGCGGCGCTTCCGGCGGCGCCGCAACTTGCCGAGGCCGCCGTTCGCGCCGCCGCCGAGTTGCCCCGCCACCTCGGCGGGAGCGGGTTCGACCCGATCGGGCTGCCTGACCTGCGGGCCGCCATCGCCGCGCGCTACGGCGTTCGGGGGCTGCCCACCGACCCCGAGCAGATCATGGTGACGATCGGGGCACAGCACGCCATCGCGCTCATCTGCCGGGTGCTGCTCGGCCGCGGCGATCGCGTGCTCATCGAGCAGCCCAGCTATCCGCACGCGTACGAAGCGGTTCGGCAGGCCGGCGCACGCCTCGTTCCCGTCTCCGTGACCTCCGACGAAGGATGGGACGAGCAACAGCTCGTCGGCGGCATCCGTGCGACGAGCCCCGCGATGGGGTACCTCATGCCCGACTTCCACAATCCGACAGGACGCTCCATGCCGGCCGGCCAACGCGAGCGGATGCTCGCCGCCGCCGCGCGCCAGGGCACCGTGATCGTGGCCGACGAAACCACGGCGGAACTCGACATCGACCGCACGGGCGAGCTGCTTCCCTTGGCGGCGTATGGGCCCGCGGTGCTCATCGGCTCGGTCGGCAAGACGGTCTGGGGCGGGGTGCGCATCGGCTGGATCCGTGCCGAGCGCTCTCTCATCCGCAAGCTCGTCGCGGCCCGATCATCGGGAGACCTCGGAACACCGGTGCTCGAGCAGCTCATCGTGGCCGACCTGCTCGGAGAAGGCTGGTCGGGCATCCTGCGCGAACGCGGCGACGTGCTGCGTCGGGGGCGCGCCGCCGTCGAGACCGCGCTGGCGGCACGGGTTCCGGAGTGGACCGTGCCGCACGTCGACGGCGGACTCTCGACCTGGGTGCACCTCGGGGCGCCGCTGAGCTCGCAGCTGGCCCTCGCCGCGCGCACGCAGGGCCTGCTCGTGGCTGCCGGGCCGCGGTTCGGGGCCGAGGGGGCGTTCGAGCGCTTTCTGCGCGTGCCGATCGGCTACAGCACCGAGGAGATCGACCGGGCCGCCGATGCCCTGGCGCGGTCATGGCAGGGGCTCGTGCGCAACCCGATGCCCGACACGGGGTTCCTGGCCGACGTGGTCTGAGCCGGCCGCACCATCCGTTCACCGGGGCGTCGCCCGGCAGACAGCCCTCGGCCATCGAACGGTCCTGAGGCACCGCCAGTGTGTGGCCAGACCGCCCTCGACGCTGGAGTCCGCCCGATCATGCCCGCACCCCGTGCCCGTACCGTCGCCGCGTTCGCGGCATCCGCTCTCGCCGCCTGCGCCCTCGCCGTGACTCCGCTCGCCGCGAGCGCGGCACCGGATGCGGCCCCGGTCTTCTTCGATCGCACAGCCACCTACCCCGTCTACCTCAATGTGCCCGCCGGCGTGGACCCCGCAGCCCCGACGGTGTCGGAGATCTCGACGATCAGCCAGGACGGCTCGACCGTCATCTACACGGATGCGCTCGGCAAGCGCATCGGCTTCGTCGACGTGAGCGATCCCGCCAAGCCGGTCGGTGCGGGCACGGTGGAACTCGGTCAGATCGGGCACGCAGACGACCAGCCGACGTCGGTGGCGACCTACGGCGACTACCTCCTCGTGGTGATCGACGAGACGGGCGGCGACTTCGCGCATCCGTCTGGCCGCCTCGAGGTGCTGCGCGCGAGCGACCACGGCGCCGTGAAGAGCTTCGACCTGGGTGGTCAGCCCGACTCCATCGCCATCAGCAAGGACGGCAAGTACGCGGCCATCGCGATGGAGAATCAGCGCGACGAGGCGTTCGCGCCCACGGGCAAGAAGGCGGGCGACCTGCCGCAGTTGCCGGCCGGCTTCGTGCAGGTGATCGACCTCGCCGCAGACGTGCAGGCGTGGAGCGTGACCCCGGTACCGTTCACGAACCCCGATGGCAGCGCGTTGGGCTCCTTCGTCGCGGCCGGCCTGGACACGCCCGAGGACCCCGAGCCGGAGTACGTGGCCATCAACGGGAACGACAAGCTCGCGGTGACCCTGCAGGAGAACAACGGCGTCGTGATCGTCGACCTCGCATCCAAGGCCATCGACTCCGTGTTCTCGGCGGGCACCGACACTGTCAGCGGGATCGACGTGAAGAAGGACGGCCGCATCGACCTCTCGGGGTCCATCACGAACACGCCCCGCGAGCCCGACTCGATCGCCTGGATCGGCAACGACCACCTCGCCACGGCGAACGAGGGCGACTGGAAGGGCGGAACCCGCGGCTGGACCGTCTTCGACGCCCACACGGGAGCCGTCGCCTGGGATGCAGGAAACAGCTACGAGCGGCTCGCCGACCGACACGGGCTGTACAACAACGACCGTGCGGCGAAGAAGGGCAGCGAGCCCGAGGGTCTCGCCGTCGGAACCTTCGACGGCGTGCCGTATGCGTTCGTCGCGAGCGAGCGCAGCAACTTCGTCGCCGTCTACGACGTGAGCGACCCGACGCATCCGGTCTACAAGCAGCTGCTGTTCACGACGAACGGGCCCGAGGGCATCCTGCCCGTGCCGAGCCGGGGCATGCTCGTGGTCTCGAGCGAGACCGACGACGCCGCCAACGGCGTGCGTGCGGTGGTGAACCTCTACCGACTGGGGAACAGCGATCCCAGCCAGCCGAGCATCGTCTCGGATGAGGACCCGAGGGCTGTCGGCGTCGCGGCCGGCGCACCCATCGGCTGGCAGGCGCTCAGCGCGCTCAGCGCCGACCCGGCCGACCCGAAGACGCTCTACACGGCGAGCGACGTCGCGGTCTCGCCGAGCACGGTGTACACGGTCGACGTGTCGCGTACCCCGGCGCACATCACTCGCGCACTCACCATCACCGACAAGGGCGCCCCCGTCGCACTCGACATCGAGGGCGTCTACGCGCGGCCGGAGGGCGGCTTCTGGCTCGCCATCGAAGGAGTCGACGGACCGTCCAACAAGCTCGTTCGCACGGATGCCGCCGGC
This sequence comes from Rathayibacter sp. YIM 133350, assembly GCF_037404875.1. Classification (NCBI taxonomy): domain Bacteria; kingdom Bacillati; phylum Actinomycetota; class Actinomycetes; order Micrococcales; family Microbacteriaceae; genus Rathayibacter; species Rathayibacter sp. YIM 133350. Next base: position 27,606 of record NZ_JBBELO010000012.1, on the reverse strand, counting down.
GCCATCCAGCAGACGGTCACGCTTCCGGCCGACATCTCGGCGCACATCGGCAAGTGGGGCTTCGAGGGCCTGACGGCGATCGGCACCGGGGAGCACGAGCAGCTGTTCGCCGTCATCCAGCGTCCGCTCTGGACCGACCCGAAGGCCGCGAGCGGCGGCATCGACGGCGACGACGTCACGCGCATCGGACGTTACGACCTGGCGTCGGGCACCTGGACGTGGTTCGGCTACCGTCTCGAGCACACCAGCGTCGCGGGCGACTGGATGGGCCTGTCCGAGATCACGGCCGTGAACGAGAACACCCTCGCGGTGATCGAACGCGACAAGCTCAACGGCCCGCGCGCCGCCGTGAAGCGCATCTACACGGTGCAGGTGCCGACGACGGATGCTGCGGCGGGCTCCTTGCCCATCCTCGACAAGACGCTGGCGATCGACGTGCTGCCGAAGCTGCAGGAGAGCGGCGGGTGGACACAGGAGAAGCTCGAGGGCTTCACGATCGCCGCCGACGGCGCCCTCTACGGGGTGACCGACAACGACGGCCTCGCCAACGCGACCGGTGAGACCGTCTTCCTGCGGCTCGGTGACGCCGCCGACGTCTTCGGAGCGGGACAGCAGCCCGGCGAGGGCGGCGGCCCCGGATCGGGAGGCGGCCAGCCCGGCGATGGACCGCACGGGACCAAGCCCGTGCTCGTTCTCGGATCGACGACGATCGCCGCGGGAGGCCGCATCGTGATCGGCGGAGCGGGCTTCGACGCGGGAGCCCAGGTGCGGTTCGAACTGCATTCGGACCCTGTCGTGCTCGGAACGGCGACGGCCGGCGCGAACGGGGCGTTCATCTTCAACGCCGTCGTGCCATCGACCGTGCCCGCTGGGCCGCACACCCTCGTCGCCATCCTTCCGGATGGGAGCCAGGTCACCGCATCCGTCACCGTGACCGGCACGGCCTCGGCGCAGGCGACTGCACTCGCGCACACAGGCGTGGAGGCGACGGGCCTCGCGCTCGCTGCGCTCGCCGTGCTGCTGCCGGGAATCGTGCTGACGCTCGTGCGTCGCCGCCGCACGGTGCAGTAGGAGGCGGCGGGCCCGTCGCCACCGCAGGGCCCGTCGCGCCCGGGGAGGACCCGCCGCGCTGTATGAGGGGCGGGCCCGTGGCCCGGTGCGAAGCGGGAACTGCGGGACGCTATCCCTTCGCGGCGGCTTTGGCGGCGCGCTTGGTCTCGCGGACTCGTGCGAGGGATTCCGCGTCGACGATGTCGGCTACCGAGCGGAACGCGTCGTCGTCGCCGTAGGCACCGGCGGCCTCGCGCCAGCCGTCGCCGGTGAAGCCGTAGCGCTTGCCGAGAAGGGCGAGGAAGATCTTGGCCTTCTGCTCGCCGAAGCCGGGAAGCTTCTTCAGGCGCTTGAGCACCTCGGGGCCGTCGGGGTCGCCGTCGGTCCAGAGGGCGGCGGCGTCGCCGTGCCAGTCCTGCACGATCGCGGCGGACAGGGCTTGCACCCGCCCCGCCATCGACCCGGGAAAGCGATGCACCGAGGGCGTCTTCTTGAAGACCTCGGCGAATTCCTCCGGGGGGAACCCGGCGATCTTTCCGGCATCCAGGCCGCCGATGCGATCGCGGATCTTGAGCGGGCCGGCGAAGGCGGTCTCCATGGGCACCTGCTGGTCGAGCAGCATGCCGATGATGAGGGCGAGCGGGTCGGTGCTCAGCAGTTCGTCGGCCGCGGCATCTCCGGTGATGTGCAGACTCATAGCCCCATGGTGGCACGCGTCCGGCCCTTCGGCGGGCTCAGGGACTGGGGTTCCCTAAGTGTCGTGAGTCGCTGTTCGCTGAGCTTGTCGAAGCGTGGTGAGTGAGCCTGTGGGTCCAGGCCCTTCGGCAAGCTCAGGGACCGGGCTTTCCGAAGCGTCGTCAGTCGCTGCTCGCTGAGCTTGTCGAAGCGCGGTGCGTCGGTCTGTGGGCGTGGGCCCTTCGACAGGCTCAGGGACCGGGCTTTCCCAAGCGTGATGAGTCGCTGTTCGCTGAGCTTGTCGAAGCGTGGTGAGCCGGTCTGTGCGACCGGGCCCCTCGACAAGCTCAGGGACCGGGCTTTCCGAGATCGGCTCGCCCGTGTTCGCTGAGCTTGTCGAAGCGTGGTGCGGCCGTGTGTGGGTCCGGGCCCTTCGACAGGCTCAGGGACCGGGCTTTCCGAAGCGTCGTCAGTCCCTGCTCGCTGAGCTTGTCGAAGCGTGGTGAGTGAGCCTGTGGGCCCGGGCCCTTCGGCCTCAGGGACCGGGCTTTCCGAAGCGTCGTCAGCCGCTGTGCGCTGAGCTTGTCGAAGCGTGGTGAGTGAGCCTGTGGGTCCGGGCCCTTCGACAGGCTCAGGGACCGGCCTTTCCGAGATCGGCTTGCTCGCTGTTCGCTGAGCTTGTCGAAGCGTGGTGAGTCGGTCTGTGGGGCCGGGCCCTTCGACAAGCTCAGGGACCGGGCTTGCCCGCCTCCGACAAGCCTTACGACCGGCCCGAGGAGAGCTGCAGCGAGGACGGGGCATCGGGGGTCCGGGGGTCGGTGGGCATCTTTGGGCGGGACCCCCGATGCCCCGTCCTCGCGGAAGCGGAAGCGAGACCCCGCGCAGTACCCGACGACGCGGCGGACGACCGAGCACTCACAGCATCCCGTCATAAAAGTGCAGTGACTGCAATGCGATACTGAGACGTCGTCGCCGTCGCCGATATGCCCGCCGCACCGGCGGCATCCGACGCCATTTCCAAAAGGAACTCCGTGCATTCTCTCGCTGCACTCAGCATGAAGAACCGGGCGCTCATCGCGCTCGTGACCATCGTCGTCGCGATCTTCGGTGGAATCGCCCTCAGCGGACTGAAGCAGGAGCTGGCTCCGTCGATCCAGTTCCCGCAGCTCTCGATCGTCACGAGCTATCCCGGCGCGTCGCCCGACATCGTGAACACCGACCTGTCGACGCCGATCGAGACGTCGATCCAGGGCATCACGGGGCTGGAGTCGACCTCGACGACGAGCTCGACCGGCCTGTCGGTCGTGCGCGCGAGCTTCACCTACGGCACCGACCTCGCCTTCGCCGAGCAGAAGCTGCTCTCGAGCGTCAACCGCATCAAGTCGCAGCTGCCCGACGACACCGACCCGCAGGTGGTCGCGCTCAGCCTCGACGACATCCCGGTCATCCAGGTCGCGGTGACGGGTGTCGACGACGTCTCCACGCTCTCGGACGAGATCAAGCGCACCACCATCGGCGAGATCAAGGACGTCGACGGAGTGCGCGACGCCACCCTCGTCGGCGACGTCGGCCAGCGCGTGACCATCACGCCGGATGCCGCCAAGCTCGCCGCTCGCGGCCTGTCGGCATCCTCCATCCGCGACGCGCTGCAGCAGAACGGCGTGCTCATTCCCGCCGGCACCATCACGCAGGACGACCGCAACTACTCCGTGCAGCTCGGCACCAAGCTCACCAGCGTCGAAGACCTGAGCGCGCTTCCGCTCATTCCTTCGGCGCCGATCGGTGGCGGAGCCAGCGCAGGAGCGGGCGCCAGCGGATCGGCCGGAGCCGGTGCGGGCGACTCCACCGGCGCGCAGCAGCCCGGCGCCGGGGGCACCGATGCCGGCACCGGTGCCGGCGATACCGGCGCAGAAGCCGCCGTTCCGCTCGAGGTCACACCCGTCGCTCCCGCCACGATCGGCGATGTCGCCACGGTGGCCCTCGCCGACAATCCGACCACGAGCATCTCGCGCGTCAACGGAGAGCCGGCGCTCACGATCGCGGTCACCAAGCTTCCCGCGGCCAACACAGTCGAGGTCAGCACGGGCGTGCGCGACCGCCTGCCCGACCTGGAATCCTCGCTGGACTCCACGAACCCGGGCGCGAAGTTCACCGTCGTCTTCGACCAGGCGCCCTACATCCAGCAGTCCATCGAGTCGCTCGCGACCGAGGGCCTGCTCGGGCTGGGCTTCGCCGTGGTGATCATCCTGATCTTCCTGCTGTCGGTGCGCGCCACCCTCGTGACGGCCATCTCGATTCCGACGTCGGTGCTCATCACCTTCATCGGCCTGCAGGTCTCGGGCTACACGCTGAACGTGCTCACGCTCGGCGCCCTGACGATCGCCATCGGGCGCGTGGTGGATGACTCCATCGTCGTCATCGAGAACATCAAGCGCCATCTCGTCCCGGGCGTCGACAAGGCGGCGACCATCGTCCACGCCGTGCGCGAGGTGGCCGGCGCCATCACCGCATCCACCATCACCACGGTCGCCGTGTTCGCGCCGATCGCGCTCGTCAGCGGCGTCACGGGAGAGCTGTTCCGGCCGTTCGCCATGACGGTCACGATCGCACTGCTCGCCTCGCTGCTCGTGGCGCTGACCATCGTGCCCGTTCTGGCGTACTGGTTCCTGCGTGCGCCCAAGAACGCGGATGCAGCCGCGGCGGCGTTCGTCGACGAGGTGGAGACCGGTGCGACTCCCGCGATCGATGCCGCCGGAGCGAGCGCCCATCACGGTGCGCACGTCGTGGCGGTCGACGCGCCGGAGCAGCCCGAGACGGTCACCGTGCTGGCGGATTCGGCGCAGGAGGTCGTCGTCGCCGACGGGAACGGCGCATCCACAGCGAACTCGGGCACGAGCACCGCGACGGTGGCGCCGGCGGTCGCTGGCGGCGCGACCGGTGCCGCGGCGGACGAGCTCGCGCATCCCACGCGGCTGCAGCGCAGCTACCTGCCCATCCTCACGTGGACCCTCAAACACTCGGTGGTCACCATCGTGATCGCCGTGCTCGTGCTCGGCGGCACCCTCGCGCTCACGCCGTTCATGAAGACGAACTTCCTCGGGTCGAGCGGCCAGAACACCTTCCAGGTCTCGCAGACCCTCCCGGTGGGAACGAGCCTGTCGGCACTGGACACCGCGAGCACCGACGTCGAGAAGACCATCCGCGGCACCGACGGCGTCGAGACCGTGCAGACCTCGATCGGATCGGGCGGCAGCTCGATCGCCTCCGCGTTCGGCGGAGGAGGCGGAAACCGCATCAGCTACTCGATCACCACCGCGGATGATGCCGACCCCGATGCGGTGCAGGCGGACGTGCGTACCGAGCTCGAGAAGCTCGACGATGTCGGCGACATCACCGTGGCCGCCTCGAGCGGTTTCGGCGGATCGAGCAACATCACCGTCGACATCACCGCCTCCAACCAGGACGACCTGCAGAAGGCGACGGATGCGGTGGTCGCCCAGGCGAAGAAGCTCGACGACGTCAGCGACGTGGCGAGCAATCTCGAGGCCTCGCGTCCGCTCGTGGGCATCACCGTCGACCGCACGAAGGCCGCGGAAGCCGGCTTCAGCGAGGTCGCGTTGAGCTCGTACGTGTCGGGCGTGATGCAGCCGCAGTCGGCGGGATCGATCGTGATCGATGAGAAGACGCTCACGATCTACATCGCCTCGGCCAATCCGCCCACGACCATCGACGCCGTCTCGGCGATCGAGATCCCGACCGCGACCGGCCCGGTTCGCCTCGACTCGCTCGCCACCGTCGAGCAGACCGAGGGTCCGGCATCCGTCACCACCGTGAAGGGACTGCGCAGCGCGACGGTCACGGTCACGCCCGGCAGCGACAACACCGGCGCGGCCAGCGCCGAGGTGCAGCAGGCGGTCGACAAGGCCGAGATTCCGGCGGGAACCACCGCGTCGCTCGGCGGCGTGGCATCCGACCAGTCGGAGGCGTTCTCGCAGCTCGGCCTCGCGCTGCTGGCCGCCATCCTCATCGTCTACATCGTGATGGTGGCGACGTTCCGGTCACTGCTGCAGCCGTTGCTGCTGCTCATCTCGGTGCCGTTCGCGGCGACCGGCGCCATTCTGCTGCAGGTGATCACGGGCATTCCGCTCGGCGTCGCCTCGCTCGTGGGCGTGCTGATGCTCATCGGCATCGTGGTCACGAACGCGATCGTGCTCGTCGACCTCGTGAACCAGTACCGGCGCAGGGGTATGGCTGTGCGTGAGGCCGTGGTGCACGGTTCCTCCCGTCGTCTGCGCCCCATCCTCATGACCGCACTGGCGACCATCTTCGCCCTGCTGCCGATGGCGATCGGGCTCACCGGCCACGGCGGGTTCATCTCGCAGCCGCTCGCGATCGTCGTGATCGGCGGACTGGTGTCGTCGACGCTGCTCACGCTCGTCGTGCTGCCGACGCTCTACAACCTCGTCGAGGGCTTCCGCGAGCGTCGGCCGGAGCGCCTGGACCGACGGGCAGCGCGCAAGCAGGCCCGGCGTGAACGCAAGGCGCAGCCTCGCACCGGCACGGGCGGCGGCACGACGACGGATGCGGTGCCCGCCGAGTAGGCCAACGAGGGCGGGGCATCCCCTCGCCATGACGCGCCGTCCGGATGACCCGGGCGGCGCGTCGTGTGTTGCTACGCGTGGCCGTCGCGCGGCTGTCAGCGGCCGAGCACGGCCTCGGGTCGCAGATCGAGGCGGCGCAGCAGCTGGGCGTTCGCCGCGACGATCACGGTCGAGAGGCTCATGAGAATCGCGCCGACCGACATGGGCAGCACGAAGCCGATGGGTGCGAGCACGCCGGCCGCCAGCGGAACGGAGAGCAGGTTGTAACCGGCCGCCCACCACAGGTTCTGCTGCATCTTGCGGTAGCCGGCCTTCGACAGCTCGATGACCGAGACGACCGAGCGCGGGTCGGAGCCGACCAGGATGACGCCGGCAGAGGCGATGGCGACATCCGTTCCCGCTCCGATGGCGATACCCACGTCGGCCTGCGCCAGGGCGGGGGCGTCGTTGACGCCGTCGCCCACCATAGCGACGCGTCGGCCTTCCGCCTGCAGTGCTCGCACGGCGGCCGCCTTGTCGGCGGGGTGCACTCCGGCGAAGACGCGCTCGATGCCCACCGCCCCGGCCACGGACCGCGCGACCGATTCCGCGTCACCGGTGAGCATGGCGACGTCGATGCCGCCCGCCTGGAGGGCGGCGACCGCATCCCGCGACTCCGGGCGCACCTCGTCGGCGAGGGCCAGTGCTCCCGCGATGCGCCCGTCGACGAGCACGTGCAGCACGGTCGCTCCGCGCTGAGCCCAAGCAGCGGCATCCGCTTCGAAGGAGTTCGGGACGTTTGCAGGACCGGAACCGTCACTCAGGCCCTGCAGAGCGGCCGGAGTCCTGCCAACCGACGCGGCGGCACGCGCGCGCTCGAGAAGCGCGGGGCCGCCGACCTCCACTGTGCGGCCGCCGACGCGGGCGCGCACGCCGAGGGCAGCGGTCGCCTCGAAGTCCGATGCGGGAGGTACGGCGAGACCGTGCCGGCGGGCGTACTCGACGATCGCGCGGCCGAGGGGATGCTCGCTGTCGGCCTCCGCGGCCGCGGCCAGGGCGAGCACCTCGGTGACCTCGAAGCCGGTGGCGGCAACCGCATCCGTCACCGCAGGCTCGCCCTTCGTCAGTGTGCCGGTCTTGTCGAAGAGCACGGCATCGACGGTGCGCATCGTCTCGAGCGCCAGCCGATCGGTGATGAGGATGCCGGCGCGTGCGGCCCTCTCGGTCGCGATGCTCACGACGAGCGGAATGGCCAGTCCGAGCGCGTGCGGGCACGCGATAACGAGCACCGTGATGGTGCGCACGACGGCATCGTCGGGGTTGCCGGCGAGGGTCCACGCGATGGCGGTGAGAACGGCGGCGCCGAGGGCGAACCAGAACAGCCAGCCGGCGGCGGTGTCGGCGATGCGCTGGGCCCGTGAAGAGGACGCCTGCGCCTGCGCGACGAGGCGACGGATGCCGGCCAGCGCGGTGTCGTCGCCCACGGCGCTCACCCGCACTCGGATGGCACTGTCGGTCGCCACGGTTCCGGCGACGACGGAGTCGCCGACTGAGCGTGCGACCGCGCGCGACTCCCCGGTGATCATCGACTCGTCGACGTCTGCGGTTCCCTCCGTCACGATGCCATCGGCGGGAACGCGGCCTCCGGGGCGCACGATGACGAGATCGCCCACGCGCAGGTCGGAGGGGGCGACGAGTTCGGGGCCGTCGGCTGACAGTCGTTCGGCCTGGTCGGGCAGGAGCGCGGCGAGCGCGTCAAGCGCCGATGAGGCCTGAGCGATGGAGCGCATCTCGATCCAGTGGCCGAGCAGCATGATGACGATGAGCAGCGCCAGTTCCCACCAGAAGTCGAGGTGGTGATCGAGCAGGCCGAGGCTCGACCCGAGCGAGGCGACGTAGGCGACGGTGATGGCGAGCCCGATGAGCAGCATCATGCCGGGTCGGCGCGCGGCGATCTCGCTGCGGGCGCCGGAGAGGAACGGCCAGCCGCCCCAGAAGAACATCACCGTGCCGAGGATGGGCGAGATCCACGGGATGATGCCGCTCTCGCCGAGCGAGTAGCCGAGCAGGTCGGCGAACATCGGGCTGAAGGTGATGACGGGCACCGCGACGACGAGCATGATCCAGAACAGCCGCCGGAACTGGCCGACGTGATCGCCGTGCCCGGCGTGCCCGCCGTGTCCGGCGTGACCGGAGTGCGGGTCGTGCCCGGCGTGGCCGGAGTGTGGGTCGTGCCCGGCGTGTGCGTCGTGACCATGCTCAGGGAGACCGTGAGCGTGTCCCGAGTGTTCGCTCCCCGGCGCATCATGGGGCTCATGTGGGCGCACGATCTCAGCGGGCAGGTCATGAGGGTCGTGATCCATCGTTTTCCGGTCCTTCACTCGCTCGAGAATACCCCTCAGGGGTATCGGTGTCGAACTGTGCCGCCCGCGCCGTTATTCCATCGGTGGACGGAGGTTGCACGTACGCAGGACCAGCGTCACGGCGAGCCGGTATATGGGTCGACTGTCCCCTCATCCTGCGTTTGGGCCGGTGACGGGTGGGCGTGTGTGGATGCAGGACCAGCGTCGCGGCGAGCCGGTATATGGGTCGACTGTCCCCTCATCCTGCATTTGGCCTGAGGGCGAGCTGTGGGCAGTGTGTAAATGCAGGACCAGCGTCACGGCGAGCCGCTACAGGGGTTGCCGGGCCGCTCACCCTGCGTTTGGGGCGGCTCAGCGGCGCAGCGCGTCGGCGACCACCACGGCCGCCGCCGCCGACCAGGCCTGGGGGCGGCAGGCGGCGGGATACGGGGCCGGTGCAGCGACGTCGGTCGCCGCGTCGCCGCTGTGGAGTTCTGGCATCCGGTAGTCGAAGGCGACGGCCGCCTCGAGCAGGCCGTCGGCGAGTGCGGCCGCTTCGGAGGGGAACCCCTCGAGCGCGAGCCCGCGGATGGCGATGGCCGTGTCGTGGGCCCATACGGTTCCGCCGTGGTAGCTGAGCGGCCAGTAGCCGGCGGCATCCGTCGAGAGGGTGCGCAATCCGAAGCCCGAGGCGAGCTGTGGTAAGACCAGGCGCTCGGCGACGAGGGTCGCCTCATCGGGCGAGAGGATGCCGGTGCCCAGCAGGTGGCCGATGTTGCTCGTGAGCGAGTCGACCGGGCGCTTGGCTGCGTCGAGGGCGATCGCGGGATAGGCGCCGTCGGGCGACGCGATCCAGAACGCCGAGTGGAACGCCTCCCGGAGGGAGGAGGCCCACTGCCGCCAGGCCCCGCCGTCGTCGCCGAAGTGATCGAGCAGGTCGGCGCCGTGCATCGCCGCTTCGTAGGCGTATCCCTGCACCTCGCAGAGTGCGATCGGGCCCGTGGCGAGCGTTCCGTCGTTCCACTGAACGGAGTCGCCGCTGTCCTTCCACCCCTGATTCGACAGCCCCCGGCCGCTCTCGTCCACGTACTCGAGCAGTCCGTCGCCATCGCTGTCGCCGAAGTCCCGCATCCACTCGAGCGCGGCGCGCAGGTTGGGCAACAGTTCGAGCACGACCTCATCGGCCAGACCCGCCCGCCAGGCGTCGTGGAGCAGGCACACCCAGAGGGCCGTCGCATCGACGGTGCCGAAGTACAGCGGAGGCAGCTCGATGCCCTCCCCGGGAATGCTGAGCGACGCCCGGCGCAGCTCGTGCATGATCTTGCCCGGTTGCTCCGCCGTCGCCGCGTCGGAGCGGGTACCCTGCATCCCGGCGAGCACGCGCAACGTTCCCTCGGCGATCGCCGTGCCGAGCGGCAGCAGAAAGCGTGCCGACCAGAGGGAGTCCCGCCCGAACAACGTGAAGAACCAGGGAGCTCCGGCGGCGATGAACTCCGCGTTCGGCCGCCCCGGAATGGTCAGCCTCAGCGCGTCGAGGTCGCTCACGGCGCGATGCAGCCAGCGCTGCAGGCGGTCGTCGAGGCCGGTCGTCTCCGGCGCACGCCAGGGCGGGGCGCCCTCGGGTGCCTGAACGACCGAGAGGGAATCCGTCGCGCTCACGCCCCATCGAACGGATGCCGTCCCCCGAGCAGGTACGTCGACCCGCCACTCGATTTCGATCTCCGCACCTCGAAGGGCGACGGCTCCTACCGGCGCAGCCAGCGTCGCCGCGATGCCGCCATCCGACCAGTGCACGCCGCCCTCGAGAGGACGGACCGCGTCGCCCGGGATGGAACCCGACCGTCCCGACTTGATGAGGTCCATCGGCGTCGCATCCGCCCTCAGTACGACGCTGACCGTCGTTTCGATGGGCTGACTCCGGCGCGAGGAGAGCGCCAGTTCGTAATCGACGCCGGTCGAGGTCGCGTTCGCGGCGAGGGTGATGCGAACGTCGGGATCGGCGCCGCCGGCATCGAGGCCGCGCGCCAGGAATGTGAACACCGACCGACTGGCCGCGGGCGAGGTGGTGCCGATGTGTTCGAGCTCGGAGCCGCCGAGCCGCAGCTGCAGGCGGTCGAGAACACGGACGTCGCTCACGTAGACGCCGTCGACTCCGTCGTACATTCCGCCATCGGAATGCGACCAGCACTGAGTCGGCGCGCGGAACGTGACCAGTCGGTCGTGGAGCAGGGGCTGCAGCGTTGGCTCATGCGGCATGATCTTCGGCCCCTTCCGATTCCCAGCGGCGCGGGCATTGACACGCCCCCGTTCAGGGGTAACATAACACCACGGATTTGATCGATCAAATGGGAAGACCCCAGTCACGGTTGGATCGTTCAACCCCAACGCCGTACTGGCCGACACCGCAGTCGAAGGAGGACGCATGGCGCAGCTGCCCACCGTGGCCGACGTCGCGCGGCTCGCCGGCGTCTCACGCCAGACGGTCTCGAACGTGCTGAACTCCCCCGAGATCGTGCTCGCCGAGACGCGCGAGCGGGTGCACGACGCCATCGGCCGCCTCGGCTATCGTCCACACGCCTCTGCGCGACGCCTGCGTACCCGCACGAGTTCCACGATCGGCATCCGTCTTGATCCCGAGACGAACGGCATCTCGGGTGCCGTGCTGGATCGCTACCTGCACAGTCTCACCGAGCAGGCCGCCGAGCGCGGACTGCGGATGATGCTCTTCACCGCCCCCGACCACCGCGGCGAGATCGAGCAGTTCCGAACCCTCAGGGACGGCGCCGACGTCGACGCGGTCATCCTGACGGCCACCTCGTTCCGCGATGAGCGGATCGACTGGCTGATCGAGAACGACCTGCCCTTCGTCACCTTCGGCAGGCCATGGGGCTCCGACTTCGACGACCCCGACATGGCCTGGGTCGACGTCGACGGCTTCGCCGGTACCGCGGAGGCGACGCGCCACCTGCTCGGTCGGGGCCTGAAGCGCATCGGCTACCTCGGCTGGCCAGACGACTGGGGCATCGGCAAGGAGCGTCGCGACGGCTGGGAGCGGATGATGCTCGAGCGCGCGGGCGTCAGCGCCGACGAGGTGGCCGCTCTCAACTGGCGAACCGACGAGCGGGTGCCGAGCGCGCGCCAGCTCGTCGAGCGGCTGCTCGCCGAAAAGACCGACGTCGAGGCCTTCGTGTGCGTGAGCGACTCTCTGGCGCTCGGCGCCATGATGGCGGTGCGCGAGGCCGGCCTGCCGCACTTCCCTGTCGTCGGATTCGACAACAGCGCCGTCGCGAAGGCGGTCGGACTCTCCAGCGTCGACCAGCGCCTCGACCTCGTCGCCGAGGCGACCCTGCGCATCCTGCTCGGTGACGGGCGGCGGGTTCTCGCCGCCGCGGAGAGGGATGCCGCCAACCGGCACCAGCTCATCACCCCACGTCTTGTCGTTCGCCGGTCGAGTCACCTGGCGCCCGTCGAGGAAGAGGCCGCAGGCACAGCAGCCGGCGATCACGATCGAAAGGAAAGACCATGAAGACCACCAGAATGGCGCTCGCGGGCGTCGCCGTCGTCGCCGTCGCGGCGCTGGCGGGCTGCTCGCCCTCCGGAGGAGGCGACTCCGGCTCGGGAGGCGACAAGCTCACCATGCTCATCGGTTCCAGCGGCGACGCCGAGACGAAGGCCGTCAAGGATGCCGCGGCAGCCTGGGGCAAGAAGAACGACGCCACCGTGAACGTCGTGGCCGCGAGCGACCTGAACCAGCAGTTGAGCCAGGGATTCGCGGGCGATGACGCGCCCGACCTGTTCTACATGGCGTGGGACCAGTTCGCGACCTACGCCTCCAACGGCTACCTCGAGCCCTACGCCGACGACCTGTCGAACAAGGGCGACTTCATCGACACGCTGAAGAAGACCTTCACCTATGACGACACCTTCACGTGCGCTCCGAAGGACTTCTCCACGCTCGGCCTCATCATCAACACCGGTCTCTGGCAAGCCGCCGGGCTGACGGATGCCGATGTGCCGAAGGACTGGGACAGCCTCGAGGCCGCTGCGACCAAGCTGACCGCGAACGGCGTCGCCGGCCTCTCGTTCGGCCTGGAGTACGCCCGCGTCGGCGTCTTCATGAACCAGGCGGGCGGCGAACTCGTCGACGGCGACAAGGTCACCGCCGACTCGAAGGAGAATCTCGCCGGGCTGAACTACGTGAAGAAGCTGCACGACGAGGGCGTGCTGAAGTTCCCGTCGGAGCTCGACGCCGGCTGGTCGGGTGAGGCGCTCGGCGCAGGCAAGGCGGCCATGGTCATCGAGGGTCCGTGGATCAAGGGCATCCAGGGCGACTACCCCGACACGAAGTACGCCGCATACGAGCTGCCCGCCGGTCCCGGTGGCCCGTCGACGTTCTCGTTCACGAACTGCTGGGGCATCCCGAAGGGGTCCGACACGGCCGACAAGGCTGAGTCGCTCGTGGAGTACCTGACGAGCGACGACCAGCAGATGGCCTTCGCCGATGCCTTCGGCGTCATCCCGTCGACGACGGCGGCCGCGAAGACCTACGCCGACAAGTACCCCGAGAACGCGTCGTTCGTGGCTTCGGCCGACTACGCGGTCTCGCCGGTCAACTTCAACGGCGCCGCGGCGGTCATCACCGACTTCAACTCGCAACTGGAGGGCCTGGCCACGGGCGCCGACCCGGAGGCGATGCTGAAGTCCTTCCAGACCGAGCTGCAGTCGGCGCTCGACGAGGCGAACGACAAGTAGTCGAACGGATGCCGGCGCGGGCTTCTCGCGCCGGCATCCCTCGAGGAAGGAAGCGCGATGGCGCGCAGCATCCGCGGTCCAGAGGCCCGGTACGGCTGGTTGTTCGTGACGCCGGCCATCATCATCATCGGCGTCTTCCTCGTGCTGCCGATCCTGCTGGCCCTGTTCGTGAGCTTCGGCGACTGGAACGGCCTGGGCTCCCCGCTCGGCAACTCCGACTTCGTCGGCGGCGAGAACTACGCGAAGGTGCTCGTGGATTCCGGTCTCGCGCAACGCGACTTCGGCACGGCAATCCGCAACAACCTCTACTACGTGCTGCTCGTCGTTCCGCTGCAGACGGCGCTCGCGCTGCTTCTCGCCGTTCAGGTGAACCGCCGCATGCTGCGCGGCAAGGGCTTCTTCCGCACCTCGTTCTACTTCCCGTCGGTCACGAGCTCCATCGCGATCACGACGATCTTCCTGTTCCTGTTCACCGCATCCGGTGCCGTCAACTCGGTGCTCGCCTGGTTCGGCGTCAACGGACCCAACTGGTTCTCGGATCCGAGAGGGGTACTGCACCTCTTCCTCGGACTCTTGGGGATCTCCGGATCGCCGCAGGCGCTCGCCGGAACCGGACCGCTCGGCGTCACCTGGTGGGACTGGCTGAGCGGGCCATCCGTGGCCATGTGCGTGCTGATCATCATGGCGATCTTCACAACGTCGGGAACGTTCATGCTGCTCTTCCTGGCCGCGCTGCAGAACATCGGCACCGAGATCGAGGAGGCCGCCACCGTGGACGGAGCCGGCGGCATCCGTACCTTCTTCTCCATCACGCTCCCCCTGCTCAAGCCGACGCTGTTCACCGTGCTCACGCTCGGTCTCATCGGCTCCTGGCAGGTGTTCGACCAGATCTACCTCACCGGCGGCGGCGCACCGGGCAAGACCCTGCTGACGCCGGCCTACCTCGCCTACCAGACCTCGTTCGAAGACCTGAAGTGGGGCCGCGGGGCCGCGATCTCGTTCATCCTGTTCGGCATCATCGTGTTCTTCACGCTGCTGCAGCGCTGGGTCTTGCGGGATCGGGACGTGCTGCCGCGGCGGCGCAGGCGCGGGGGAGCCGCCGGGGCGCCACCCGGCGATGCCGGCCCCACGAAGAGCCCCGCCGAGGCGCAGCTCGCTGCAGCCGGACGGGCGGTGACACGATGACGGCCACCGCATCCCAGCCGGTCACCACGTCGCAGGGCGCGCCGCCGCCCGAACGGGTCGTGCGCCAGCGCAAGCGGCACCTGTCGCCGCGGCTGCTCTCGGGCATCGCGCTCAGCTACCTGCTGCTCGTGCTGCTCGCGCTGGTCTACATCTACCCGTTCCTCATCTCGGTGGCCGGCAGCTTCAAGACGGATGCCGACGCCACGCAGAACCCGCTGTCGCTGCTGCCGCAGACCTGGTCGTTCGCGGCGTACGGCCGCCTGTTCACCGACGTTCCGCTTCCGCTGTGGGCTTTCAACTCCGCATTCGTCACGATCTGCGTCACCGCCGGACGGGTGTTCTTCGACTCGCTCGCGGGCTACGCACTGTCGCGCCTGCGCTTCCGCGGTCGTTCGGCGGTCTTCGCCCTGCTCATCGCGATCATGGCGGTGCCGAACGTCGTACTGCTCATCCCGCGCTTCCTCGTGCTCAAGCAGCTCGGCCTCTACGACAGCTACGCCGGCATGATCATCCCGATCCTCATCGACGCCGCGGGCATCTTCATCATGAAGCAGTTCTTCGACTCGATTCCCGCGAGCGTCGAGGAAGCCGCTCGCATCGACGGAGCCGGCATCTTCCGCACCTTCTGGACGATCGTGCTGCCGATGGCGCGGCCCGCCCTCATCACGCTGTTCATCCTCAGCTTCCAGGGATCGTGGAACGAGTTCGCGCACTTCATCATCTCGAGGCAGAGCGAATCACTGAACACGCTCACCACGGGCGTCGCCACCCTGACCTCGGGCCAGCTGGGCAAGGGCAACCAGTACCCCTTGCAGCTCGGGGCAGCAGTGCTCATGTCGATCCCGGTGGCCGTGCTGTTCTTCGTCTTCCAGCGCCGCATCATGTCCACCTCCGAAGGGGCGGAGAAGGGGTAGGCCTCGCCCCAGCCGACGTCCGGATGCAGGACGAGCGGCACGGCGAGCCTGGAGGGGGCCCGCCGGTCGCTGCATCCTGCATTTCGACACCGGGCCGGATGCAGGACCAGCGGCACGGCGAGCCTGGAGGCGGCCCGCCGGTCGCCGCATCCTGCATTTCGTCACCGGCCGCCTCTCGCGAGGCGGGCGCCCGGCCGGTAGCGTCGCATCCGTGAGCGAGAGTGCCCTGCCCCACGACCCCCTCTGGCCCCGCGCGGGCGGGTGGCCGGCTGCTTCCGAGTGGGTCGGCCGGTCGGCTGCGGATGCCTGGGCCGACGTGGGCATCCTCGGCGTTCCCACCCACGCGACCTCGCTCTCGCCGACCAGTGCGGATGTCACTCCCGCGGCCGTGCGGGCGGCGCTTCGCCGGTACAGCCCCACGCTCGCGATGGACCGGTCGGTGCGGCATCCGATCGACCCCGATGAACTCGACCTCGACCGGCGCTCCCAGCTCGACTTCGGCGACGTGCACGAGCCCGACGGTGCCGATGGCGCCGCTCGCGTCATCGCCGCCGTGGCGGATGCCCTGGAGCACGTTCGGCTGCTCGTCGCGCTCGGTGGGGACAACGCCCTCACCTTCCCGGTTGCGCTCGGAGCGTGGGGCGCTCAGCTGCCCACCGCCGGGCTCATCACCCTCGACGCGCACCACGACCTGCGCGACGGCGAGTCGAACGGGTCACCGGTGCGCCAGTTGCTCGACGCGGGTTTCGATGGGCGCCGCATCGTGCAGGTGGGCATCGCCGACTTCGCCAACTCGCGGGCCTACGAGCGCCGCGCGCTGGATGCCGGCATCACGATCATCCACCGTGACGAGCTGCATCGGCGGCCTCTCCACGACGTGATGGCCGAGGCGCTGCACATCGCCGGTGCCGGCGGCGGCCCGATCCACGTCGACCTCGATCTCGACGTCTGCGACCGTTCGGTGGTTCCCGCATGCCCTGCCTCGGTACCCGGCGGCATCGCGGCGTGGGAGCTGAGAGCGGCGGCGCGGCTGGCGGCATCCGACCCGCGGGTGCGTTCGATGGACATCGCGGAGGTCGACGCGGGAGCCGATGCTCCCGACGGCAGGACGGTGCGACTGGCGGCACTCTGCGTGCTCGAGGCGACGGCCGGCTTCGCGCTGCGCTGAGCTGGGCCTGCGATCGCAGCATCCGTGTGCCGTATCGCGCGTCGAGGGGTTTCGGGCTGGGGTGCTGCGGCGTATCGTCGCCCCCGTACGTCTGCCGCGAGGAAGGGCCATCGATGACCGCGTTCACCCAGGTGCAGGGAGCCCCCTGCTGGATCGACCTGTCCAGTTCCGACGTCGACCGCTCCGTCGACTTCTATCGGGAGCTCTTGGGCTGGGAGGCCACGATCAGCGGCGAGGAGTTCGGCGGCTACGTCATGTTCACGCACGACGGTGAATCGGTCGCGGGTCTCGGCGCCAAGATGGAGGGCAACGAGGGCCCCGACACCTGGGCGACCTACCTCTACTCGGCGGATGCCCGGGCGACCGCCGCGCGCATCGGCGAGGCCGGCGGCGCCAACATGTTCGAGCCCATGGAGGTGCCCGGCATGGGAACGATGGGCTACGCGGTCGATCCCACCGGGGCCGTCATCGGCATCTGGCAGCCCGACCAGCACAACGGCTTCGAGGTGCACGGAACCGTCGGCACCGCCGTCTGGCACGAGCTGCATACCCGCAACTACCCCGCTGCGGTCGACTTCTACGCGAGCGCGTTCGGCTGGAAGACCCAACGCCTCGGCAACGACGAGTCGTTCCGCTATTCCGTGCTCGCGGCGGGCGAGCAGGAGCTCGCGGGCATCTTCGACGCATCGTTCTCGCTCGCCGAGGGTGTTCCCTCGAACTGGCAGGTCTACTTCGGCGTGCCGGACACCGACCGGGAGGTCGGTCGTGCGCTCGAACTCGGCGGCACCATCGTGGAGGCGCCCGTCGATTCGCGCTACGGCCGCATGGCCGCACTCACCGACGCCACGGGCGCCTACTTCAAGATCATCTCGGTCGCCGTCTGAGCGCGCCTGCTCGCGCCGCGCCGTCGTCGAACGGCACGCCCGCCAGCCAGACCCGGTCGACGAGCGGCACTCCCGGCCGATAGGCGAGGTGCACGTGGCTCGGCGCGCCGAGCAGCACGAGATCGGCGCGGCATCCCGGCGCGATCCGGCCGACATCGGAGCGCTGCAGCGCACGGGCGCCGCCGGCCGTCGCCGCCCACAACGCTTCGCCGGGTGTCATCCCCATCTCGCGCACGGCCACGGCGATGCAGAAGGGCAACGAGCTGGTGAAGCTCGAACCGGGGTTGCAGTCGCTCGCGAGCGCCACGGTGACGCCTGCGTCGAGCAGCCGGCGCGCATCCGGGTAGGGCTGCCGGGTCGAGAACTCGACGCCGGGCAGCAGCGTGGCGACCGTGCTCGAGCCGGCCAGTGCCGCAACGTCGGCTTCGTCGAGGTAGGTGCAGTGGTCGACGGATGCCGCGCCGAGTTCCACGGCCATCCGCACGGCCGCACTGGGGCCGAGCTGCGCGGCGTGCAGTCGCGGACGCAGCCCTGCGACCATGCCGGCCTGGAGCACCCGCCGCGACTGCTCCAGCGTGAAGGCGCCGCGCTCGCAGAAGGCGTCGATCCAGCGGGCGTGGTCAGCGCAGGCGGCGAGCATGGGGCCGACGACCTCGTCGACGTAGCGCTCCGGCTGGTCGCGGTACTCATCGGGCACGACATGGGCTCCGAGAAAGGTGACCTCGGGCGTCACCTCGCGTGCGAGTCGCACGAGGCGCTCCTCGTCGGCGACCGTCAGGCCGTAGCCGCTCTTGATCTCGAACGTCGTGGTTCCCTGCGCATGCATCTCGTCCACGAAGCCGCGCAGCCGCTGCCGGAGCTCGTCGTCAGTGGCTGCGCGGGTCGCTGCGACCGTTGATCGGATGCCGCCGGCCTCGTATGTCCGTCCTTGCATACGTGCGGCGAACTCGTCGGCGCGGTCGCCGCCGAAGACGAGGTGGCTGTGGCTGTCGACGAAGCCGGGAATCACGCACGCGCCGCCGGCGTTCACCCGCGCCGGCTCACCTGCGCTCGCCGCAGCTCCCGAGCCTGTCCAGGCATTCGCCTCGCTCAGCATCCGTGGAACATCGGAACCGGCGCCGACCCAGACGATCGCGCCCTCCTGCATGAGCACCGCCGCGTCACGCACGATGCCGAGGGGCCCTGGCTCCGCGCCGGGCGTCGCCGGCTCGTTGGTGACGAGTTCGCCGATGCCGGTGAGAAGGGTGGTGCCCGGGCCGCCCACGCCTACTCCCACATCGGCACGCGCAGGCCGCGTTCGCGGGCGACCTCGGCGGCACGCTCGTAACCCGCGTCGACGTGTCGCATCACGCCGGTGCCGGGGTCGTTCACGAGCACGCGCGCGATCTTCTCGGCTGCCAGGGCGGTGCCATCGGCCACAACCACCTGCCCGGCGTGAATCGAGCGCCCGATGCCCACGCCGCCGCCGTGGTGGATCGAGACCCACGTCGCCCCGCTGGCCGTGTTGAGCAGCGCGTTCAGCAGCGGCCAGTCGGCGATCGCATCCGAACCGTCCTGCATCGCCTCGGTCTCGCGGTAGGGCGAGGCGACGGAGCCGGAGTCGAGGTGGTCGCGCCCGATGACGATCGGCGCCTTCAGCTCGCCGGACGCCACCATCTCGTTGAATCGCAGGCCGGCCAGGTGTCGTTGCTTGTAGCCGAGCCAGCAGATGCGGGCCGGCAATCCCTCGAACCGCACCTTCTCGGCCGCCTGCAGAAGCCACCGCCGCAGGTGGGCGTCGTCGGGGAAGAGGTCGAGCATCGCGCGGTCGGTCGCTGCGATGTCGGCCGGGTCGCCCGAGAGCGCCACCCAACGGAACGGACCCATCCCCTCGGCGAACAGGGGGCGGATGTAGGCGGGAACGAACCCGGGGAACGCGAACGCCCGGTCATAGCCCCCGAGCTCGGCCTCCCGACGGATGGAATTGCCGTAGTCGAACACCTCGGCACCGGCGTCGTGGAAGCCCACCATCGCGGCCACCTGCTTGGCCATCGAGGCGCGGGCGCGCTCGGTGAAGGCCTCCGGATCGGCTGCAGCCAGTTCGTGCCACTCGGCGACGCTCACGCCCTCGGGAAGGTAGGAGAGCGGGTCGTGGGCGCTGGTCTGGTCGGTCACGATGTCGACGGCGACTGCGCGCTCGAGCAGGTCGGCGAACACCGTCGCCGCGTTGCCCACGAGTCCGACGGACAGCGGGCGCCGCGCGGCCTTCGCGGCGAGCACGCGCGCAAGGGCTGCTTCAACGTCATCGGTGTACTCGTCGAGGTAGCCGTGCTCCACGCGGCGGGCGAGGCGGGTCTCATCGACGTCGACGACGAGTACGGCGCCCTCGTTCATCGTGACGGCGAGCGTTTGCGCCCCACCCATGCCACCGCATCCGCCGGTGAGGGTCAGCGTGCCCGCGAGGGTCGCCTCCCTCGCGGCGCCGGATGCCGGCGGTTGCCGCTTGGCCGCGAGCGAACGCGCGACGGCGGCGAAGGTCTCGTACGTGCCCTGCAGGATGCCCTGCGTACCGATGTAGATCCACGAGCCGGCCGTCATCTGGCCGTACATCGTGAGCCCCAGCGCTTCGAGGCGGCGGAACTCGGGCCAGTTCGCCCAGTCGGGCACGAGGTTCGAGTTGGCGATGAGTACCCGCGGCGCCCACTCGTGCGTGCGGAAGACGCCCACCGGCTTGCCGGACTGCACGAGCAGCGTCTCATCGGACTCCAGCTCGCGCAGCGTGTGCTCGATCGCCGCGAACGCCTCCCAGCTGCGGGCCGCCCGACCGGTTCCGCCATAGACCACGAGCTCGTCGGGGCGCTCGGCGACCTCGGGATCGAGGTTGTTCATCAGCATGCGCAGGGCAGCCTCGGTCTGCCAGCTCTTGGCCGAGATCTCCGTGCCGCGATCGGCCCGCACGGTACGTGGTGTGGTCATGGCTCGATCCCACCGCATCGGCACCCGGGCGACAATCGTGCTCGGCCGCCCGCTGTCTGGGATGCCGGACAGTCGGGCGGCGCTACTGGCCCAGTTCCACGCCGCGGGCGGCGAAGAAGGGCATCGGGTCGGTGCGCACGCCGTTCAGGCGCACCTCGACGTGCAGATGGCAGCCGGTGGAGGCGCCCGTGCTGCCGACCAGGCCGATGGGTTCCCCGGCCTCGACGTGTTCGCCGACCTTCACCGCCGTTCCGTCGGTGGCGAGGTGGGCATAGGCCGTCTCGACCCCCTGGCCGTGATCGATGAGAATCCAGTTGCCGAGCGATCCGAACCAGCCGGCGTCGACCACGGTTCCCGAGGTCGCTGCGACGATCCACGTGGAGCAAGCTGCGGCGATGTCGACGCCGTAGTGGAAGGGACCGGCTCCCGCGGGCTGCGAGGGCCGCGGACCGTAGCCGTCGGTGATGTGGCCCTTCACCGGGCCGATCCAGCCGACGTCGCTGAGCTGGCCGGCATCCGGAGCGCTCGGAATCGGGGTGGCCGGGCTCACGGCGAGCAGTTCCACCTGCACGGAGGCCAGCTCGGCGGTGGCGCTCGACATCTTCTCGGTGGCGGATGCGACCGCGCGTTCGGTGTCGTCCACCGGTATCGACGACGCCGCAGTGGTCGCGTTCTCGGCCTTCTCGTGCAGCGTCTGGGCTTGCACCGCCTCGCGCTTGGCCCGGTCGGCCAGTCCGTCGGGGTCAGCGGAGATGCGCTCGAGCTGGCTCAGGGCGCTGAACCCGCGCAGCAGGTCGCTGTTGCGGCTGTCGAAGAGAACGTCGAGGCCGCTCGGGGCGGCGCGGCCGCCCGTCGTGCGGGCGAACTGCATGAGCGCCCGTGCCGAGGCCGCTGCCCGCTTGTCGGCGGCGTCCGCGAGATCGTGCAACTGCGAGGCGATCGCCCTGGCGGCCGCGAAGCTCGCCTCAGCAGCGCGGTGCGCCTTGTTCGCGGCGGCGACCTCCGCCTGTGCGGTGGCCACTTCGGCCTTGGCCTCGACCAACGCCTTCGCCCTCTGCTGCGCGAGCACGGCATCCGCTTGCGAGGTCACGGGAACGGTCGTGCGGCGTACCGGTACTCCCATGGGCGCCTCGCCCGAGGTGGGCTGCGCCGTCGGAGCGGGCGTCGGTTCCGGTGTGGGGGTGGGCGTGGGCGTGGGTTCCGGCGTCGGAGTCGGAGTGGGCGTCGGTTCCGGGGTGGGAGTGGGCTCGGGGGTGGGCGTCGGGGTCGGGGTCGGCGTCGGCTCGGGTGTGGGGGTAGGTGTCGGGGTCGACTCGTCGGTCGGCGAATCCGTGCTCGGCGGCGCGCTGGGCGTCGGGGTCGGTTGCTCGGGAGCGGGAGCGGGAGTCGACGTCGTGCACGGCGACTCGCTCTCGCACGGATCGGCGAACGCCAACGAGGGCACCCCGAGGATGCTGATGGTCGTCGCGAGCGAGAGGGCGGCAAGGCCGGCAACGCGGCGGGAGGCAACCCGTCGCGCCCCCGCTTCTCGTTCCGCCGGTGTCTTCATCGCCTCGCCTGATCCATTCGCTCGAGTCGAAATGGACGCCCCTGTTCGGGGGCAGTTGCCCTCAGTTTCGCACTGCGGCGGTGGCATCACAATGGGCAGGAGCGGCCCGATGGGGCACAGTCGCTCCGGGCTCTCCCCGAGCCGGCCGATTCAGCGCAGAACACCCACGACGGATGCGGCCGCCCGGTTCACCGAACCGGCGTTCACGGACTCTGCGGCAGCCTCGATCTCAGGGGCCAGAAAGCGGTCGGGGCCGGGCCCCGTAACCGTTGCACGCAGTGCCTCGCGCACCGCGCGGGTCGCGACGGAGGGCTCCAGCGGCGCCCGCAGATCGAGCGCGCGTGAGGCCGTCATCACCTCGATCGCGAGCACGCGTGAGAGGCCATCGATGGCACGGCGCAGCTTGCGGGCCGCGGCCCAGCCCATCGAGACGTGGTCCTCCTGCATGGCCGACGACGGGATCGAGTCCACGGAGGCCGGCGTCGCGAGCCGCTTGAGCTCGCTGACGATGCCGGCAGCCGTGTACTGGGCGATCATGAGGCCGGAGTCCACGCCGACCTCGTGCGCCAGGAAGGGCGGTAGCCCGTTGCTGCGGGCGGGGTCGAGCGCGCGGTCGATGCGGCGCTCCGACATGCTCGCGACATCCGCCACGGCGATGGCCAGGAAGTCGAGCACGTATCCCAGCGGGGCACCGTGGAAATTGCCGTTGGACTCGACCCGCCCATCCGGAGTGAGCACCGGATTGTCGATGGCGCTGCCGAGCTCGACCTCGGCGACAGCGCGCGCGTGCGCGACGGTGTCGCGCGCGGCGCCGTGCACCTGGGGGGCGCAGCGCAGCGAGTACGCATCCTGAACGCGGGTGCACTCGGGGCCCTTGTGGCTGGCGACGATGCCCGAGCCCTGCAGCAGGGCGAGCAGGTTGGCCGCCGACTCGGCCTGGCCGGCGTGCGGCCGCAGCCGGTGCAGCTCGGGCGCGAAGACGGCCTCGGTGCCGAGCAGTGCTTCCACGCTCATCGCGGCGGCGATGTCGGCCGTCTGGAGCAGGCCGTCGAGGTCGTGCAGTGCCAGCGTGAGCATGGCCAGCATGCCGTCGGTGCCGTTGATGAGGGCGAGCCCCTCCTTCTCGGCGAGCTGCAGCGGTCGGATGCCCGCAGCGGCCAGGGCGCTCGCCGCATCCGTGAGCCGGCCCTCGGCATCCCGCACCTCGCCCTCGCCCATGGCCACGAGGGCGCAGTGCGCGAGGGGAGCCAGGTCGCCCGAGCAGCCGAGCGATCCGTACTCGCGCACCACGGGCGTGATGCCGGCGTTGAGCAGGGCGGCGTAGGTCTGCGCCGTCTCGGCCCGCACGCCCGTGCGGGCGGTCATGAGGGTCGAGAGCCGCAGCAGCATCAGTCCGCGAACGACCTCGCGCTCGACCTCGGCGCCCGAGCCGGCGGCGTGGGAGCGTACGAGGCTGCGCTGCAGTTGCGCCCGCCGGTCGGCGGCGATGTAGGTGGTCGCGAGTGCCCCGAACCCCGTCGAGATGCCGTAGTGGGGAGCAGGGTCGTCGGCGAGGGCGTCGACGATGCGACGGCTCGCGGCCACGGCCTCGAGGGCGGCCGGGTCGAGGATGACGGGGGCGTCATGGCGGGCCACGGCGACGACATCCGCGATGCTGACCGGGCCGGTGCCCACGGTGACGGAGTCCGCGGAGGCTGCGGTGCTGCCGTGATTCGCCGCGGTGCTGCCGTGGGTCGCTGGGGCGCTGGGGATGGTGCTGCTCATTCCCCCATCACAGTCCCTCGCGGCGCACCGCGGTGGGCCGTCGCGTCGCCCGGTGTCTGGCATCCCGGACGCACGGCCGAATTCGCAGGATGAGCGGCACGGCGAGCCGCTCCTGGCCTCGCCGTGCCGCTGGTCCTGCATACGTAAGCGCCTGACGGGCCCGCTTGCCTAGACTGACGCTGGCAATTCCACGGAGGCGAGGGTGCATGGCCGAGGCGAAGTCGCCCATCCCGGCGGCGGATGCGACGCTGCGCATCCTCTCGCACCTCGCCGCCCAGCGCGGCCCAGTGCCGGCCTCGACCATCGCGTCGAGCCTCGGCCTGCCCCGCTCGAGCGTGTACCAGTTGCTCGCGGTGCTGCAGCGGCGCGGCTTCGTCGTTCACCTTCCCGAGGCGCGCCGCTACGGGCTCGGCATCGCGGCCTTCGAGCTGAGTTCCGGCTACTCGCGCCAGCAGCCGCTCTCGCTGCTCGGCCGGCCGCTCGTGGCGGCGCTCGTCGACTCCACCGGCGAGAGCGCGCACCTCGCAGTGCTGCACGGCCGGGACGTGCTCTACATCGTCGAGGAGCGAGCGCGGCGCCGGCCCTCCCTCGTGACGGATGTGGGGGTGCGGCTGCCCGCGCACCTCACGGCATCGGGTCGGGCGCTGCTCTCTGCGCTGCCTCCCGCGCAGGTGCGGGCCCTGTATCCGAACGCCGAGGCGTTCGTCAGCGGCACCGGTGAGGGTGGCCCGCACCGACTGGGCGAGCTGCGCCCCATCCTCGACCGCGCCCGCGTCGACGGATTTGCGACCGAAGACGGCGAGGTCACGCCCGGCATCGCCTCCGTCGCCGTCGTTGTGCGCGACCACACCGGCTGGCCGGCCGCCGCCATCGCGACGACGTTCCCCCGCGACGGGATCGCGCCGGATGCCTGGCCCGCGCTCGCCGCCCAGGTGGCCCGCACGGCGGCAGAGCTCTCGCGGCGCATCCGGGGAAGCTGACGGTGCTGGGGACGGCGGGCGGCATCCCGAAGCGACCGCCCACAACGCCCCTCTGTCAAGGGCTGCGCACGTGTCGGCGTTCACTCCTACGATCGACGATGTGACCAGCGATATTCCCGGCTCCGGCCGTCCCTCACCCCAGAAGCAGGTCGTCGTTCTCGACGACGGCGCACTCAGCACTGACGCCCTCAAGCGGCTCTCGGCCTATGCCTCCGAGCTCGAACTCATCGGCAGCTCGCCCGACAGCCCGACGCGGGCAGCACTGGACGAGCTCGGCATCCCTCATCGCGACGTCGAGGCCGAGGCCACGGTCGGCGGTGCCATCGAGTACGCCTCGGCCAACGGCATCGACACGGTCGTCACCGGGCGCCCGGAAAAGCCGCAGGAGTGGATGCGGTCGGCTCTGACCGGAGTGGCGGCGGTGGCGACCGCCGGCGGCGAGGCACCCGCCATCCACGTGCTCTCGTCGAGCAACGTCGCGTCGGGCCCCGTGGTCGTGGCCTCGACGACCGGCGAGATCGCTGGTCCCGAGGCCCGCATCGCCGTGGAATATGCCGCACGTCTCGGTCACGACGTCGAGATCGTCACCCCCACCAAGGCCGACGACGACGTCGATACCGACGCAGCGGTCGAGCGGGCGGCGACCTACGGAGTGAAGCTCGAACGCCGCGCCGTCGAGGACCCCGCCACCGACATGGTGGTGCGAGCGGCGTCGATCTCGGCCGTCGTTCTCGGCGTGCTCGATCTCGCCGGGCGCGGCAAGCTCGATGCCGGCGAAGACGTCTCCAAGAAGGCGCTCAGCGACGGACAGGCGCGAGAGGTCATCGACGCGATCACGGCGAGCCCGCCGCACGACGTGCTCGTCTTCTTCAACGGCGTACGCCTCGTGGGCGGCGAGGAGACCGGCGGCGACACCGGCTCCCACCTGACCGACGGAGCGCAGCCGGCTCTGTGAGCTGTGCCGGGCGGACGCTCAGCGGGTCGCCGGCGGGCCGACGCTTACCGCGTGGGCGGCTGGCGGATGCTCAGCGCGTCGCCGGCTGACCGTCGGCGACGACGGTGCCCTCCGACGGAGCCTCGGTCGGCACGGTCGGCTCGGTCGGCTCCTGAACCGTGCCGAGCGTCCGGCGGAAGAAGTCGGCGACCTTCGCCCGCATCCCCTCGTCCAGAATGCCGATCGAGTGGAAGGCGCCTGCGCTCACGTCGAGCTCGACGGGGACGTCGGATGCCTGGAGCAGCTTCTGCAGTTCGGTGGACTCTCCGAGTGGGATGAATTCGGTCTGCGAGTGGCCGATGAAGAAGGGCGGGTCGGTCGGGTCGACGAACGATGTCGCCGACGCATTCTTCGCCTGCGGACAACGGGCGAGGTCGGTGCAGCCGAGGTAGGTCTGCACGATCTGGTGAACCAGCGGTGAGGCGCCGGCCGACCGCATGCCCGCATCCGTCAGGTCGACGGGTCCGCTGAGTTCGGCGACCGCCGCCACCCGGGAGCCCTCGTCGAGCGGGCCGGTTCCGCGCGTGCCCAGCAGGGCGGCGAGGTTTCCGCCGGCCGAGCCGCCGAAGGCGCCGATGTGCGCCGGATCGATCCCGTAGTCGGCGGCGTGGTCGCGCACCCATTCTGCGGCGGTCGAGACGTCGTCGATCGCTGCGGGGAAGAGGTTGTGCGGAGCGAGGCGGTAGTTGACGGAGAACGCGACGAAGCCCTCGGACGCGAACCACTCGCACACCCGACGCCAGTCGTCGTTCGCCTTGTCGCCGCGCGCCCAGCTGCCTCCGTGGATCGAGAGGACGCCGACGCGCTCCTGCCCGTTCGCCGGTTCGGCGGCGGGCGAGCACACGTCGAGGTCGAGGCGCGTGCCGTCGTCCCGGGTTCCGTAGGTCACATCGGGTTCGATGCGAACGCCACCGTGCGGCTGCCATGTGCGGATGCCGACGGTCTGCGCCGTCGTGAGCTCGCTGGCCCGATTCGACCCAGGCGGATCGATGTCGTGCAGACCCACGTGGAAGCCGGAGAGCGTCGCTGCCGCGGCGACCGCGAGAGCGGCGATGGCGAGCGCTACACCCGCACGTCGGCGAGTGGGATGGGAAGTCGGGTTCACGGAGGCTCCGGATGGCACAAACGGGAGAATCGCTCCGCGTGCCGAGCCCGGTCGACTGAGCTGAACCGAGGTTAGGTCAGGACGTCACGATTTCCTAATCAGATGGCGGATTTGTGTACGGATTCTCATGGCGAGCGCGTACCGTGAGGTCATGGACTGGACGATGTGGGCGGGTCTCGGCGGCTTCCTCCTGCTCGTGGGGCTGTGGGCGTACTTCAAGAACCACCTGGAACGCCGCTCGCGACGCCTCGAGCACAGCGATCCCGAGGTCGCGGCCGCGCTCCGCGGCGCGCACGCCGACGTCGAGAAGGGCCGGCGTGCAGTGCAGTTGAACTGGCCGACCTGAGAGCGCGGCGCGGTCCGACGCAACGCAAACGCCGGCCCCTGAGCTGATAGCCCGGTCCATCCGCTGAGTGTCCGGTCCCTGAGCTTGTCGAAGGGCCGCGACCACAGTTCGGCTCACGACGCTTCGACAGGCTCAGCGGACGGTCGCGAGTCGGTCCCGCAAGCCCGGTCCCTGAGCTTGTCGAAGGGCCGGGACCACAGTTCGGCGTGCGACGCTTCGACAGGCTCAGCGGACGAGCGCGAGTCGGTGCCGCAAGCCCGCTCCCTGGGGTGAAGGCCCGGTCCCCGAGCTTGTCGAAGGGCCTGGACCACAGTTCGGCTCACGACGCTTCGACAGGCTCAGCGGACGGTCGCGGGCCGGTTC
>NZ_JBBELO010000011.1:0-205381 GCF_037404875.1 Rathayibacter sp. YIM 133350 | reverse complement strand
TGCAGGGGAGACCCTGTGGGAGAGTAGGACACCGCCGGACTTAAATTGGCAAGAGGCCGCCCTTCGGGGCGGCCTCTTCGCATTTAACCCGTTCGCCAGAGAAGGCGTTTGCCACAGAAGGAGAGTGCAGCCTCGTGCCGTCACCGAATGGGCTTAGCGTGGGAACCGTGGATACGCAGAACACACCGACCGCGCCCTCCCCAGCGCCGGATGCCGAGGCCCGGATCGCGGAAACCTCGGCAGACGACGGACTGCTTCCGCGCCTGCGGGTGATCGAGGACCAGCCGCTGGCCGATCGAGCCGCGGCCTACGCCGCCCTGCACGACAGCCTCCGCGACGCTTTGGACGGCACCGCCGAGACGCGGAGCCAGGCCTGAACGTGGCAGGGCAGCGACTGGACGCCGCCCTCGCCTCGCGGGGCTTGGCCAGATCGCGCACGCACGCGGCAACGCTGATCGCCGAGGGGCTCGTGAGTGTGGACGGACGAGCGGTGCTCAAGGCATCCACGCCGGTGCGCGACGAGCAGCAGCTCGAGATCGCCGGCGCCGACCACTACGTCAGTCGCGCGGCCCACAAGCTCATCGCTGCGCTGGACGCCTTCGACGTTCCCGTCGCCGGACGGGTGGCACTGGATGCGGGAGCCTCCACCGGAGGGTTCAGCCAGGTGCTGCTCGAGCGCGGCGCAGCGCGGGTGCTCGCGGTCGACGTCGGGCACGGCCAGCTCGCTACGGGTCTTCAGGGCGAGCCCCGGCTCGTGCTCGTGGAGGGCTTCAACGTGCGCGACCTCACCACTGACGGCCTTGCGGCGGCGTCCGGAGTGCCGGAACGGCCCGACCTCGTCGTCGCCGACCTCTCCTTCATCTCCCTCACACACGTTCTCGCCGCCCTGCGGGCCACGGCGACACCGGACGCCGACTTCGTGCTGCTCATCAAGCCGCAGTTCGAGGTGGGAAAGGGCGGAACCCGCGAGGGTGTCGTGCGCGACCCTGCCGCCCGCACCGATGCCGTGACGAACGTACTGTGGGCGGCGTTCGACGTCGGCCTCGGCACGGCCGGTTTCGTGCGTTCTCCGCTGGCCGGCGGTGCCGGGAACATCGAGTACCTCGTCTGGTTGAGCGCGATGCGCGGCGTCAATCCGACAGAATGGTTGGACCGGGTTACAGCGATGACGGGAGCGTGATGCATGGCACAGGAACGCCACATCCTCGTCGTCGCGCACACCGGCCGGCCCGAGTCCCTGGGCGCCGCGGTTGAGGCCTGTCGGCAGCTGACCGACGCGGGCACCACGCCGGTGCTTCCCGGTGACCAGTGGGACGACCTGCACCACCACGCCCCCGAGCTCGACGGCCAGACCCGCCGGCTCGGCGAGGGCGTCGAGCCCGAGGACCTCGAGTTCGTCGTGGTTCTCGGGGGAGACGGCACCATCCTGCGGGCGGCGGAACTGGTGCGTGCCGCCGCCATTCCCATCCTCGGCGTCAACCTCGGCCACATCGGCTTCCTCGCAGAGAGCGAGCGCGACGACCTCGGCGAAGCGTTGCGCCGAGCCTTGGCCCGCGATTACGTCGTCGAGGAGCGCATGACCCTCGCGGTGCGCGTGAAGAACGGCACCGAGGTCATCCACGAGGACTGGGCACTCAACGAGGCCACCGTCGAGAAGGCCAGCCGTGAGCGGATGCTCGAGGTGGCCATCGAGGTCGACCGCCGGCCGCTTTCGACGTTCGGCTGCGACGGGGTGGTGCTCGCGACCTCGACGGGATCGACGGCCTACTCCTTCTCCGCCGGCGGGCCGGTGGTCTGGCCGACCCTCGACGCGCTGCTTCTCGTTCCGCTGAGTGCACACGCCCTGTTCGCCCGTCCGCTCGTGGTCGGGCCGGATTCGGCCCTCGCGGTCGAGCTGCTGCAGCGCACCGACGCCTCGGCCATTCTCTGGTGCGACGGCCGGCGCTCCTTCGACCTGCCGCCCGGTGCCCGCGTGGTCGTGCGCGCCTCGAAGGTGCCCGTGCGGCTGGCGCGACTGCACACCGGTCCCTTCACCGATCGACTGGTGGGCAAGTTCCAGCTGCCCGTCACCGGATGGCGAGGTCCGACCCCGTGATCGAGGAACTCAGCATCCGCGACCTCGGAGTCATCGCCGACGCCACGCTTCCCCTCGGGCCGGGTTTCACGGCGGTGACCGGCGAGACCGGAGCCGGAAAGACCATGGTCGTGACCGCGCTCGGGCTGCTGCTCGGTGCGCGATCCGACGCCGGCGCCGTGCGCAGCGGAAGCGCCGAGGCACGGGTGGACGGCCGTTGGTTCGTTGAGGAGACCGGTGCCGTCGCCGAGCGGGTGCGGGATGCCGGCGGCTCTGTCGACGAGGGGGAGCTGCTGCTCGGACGCTCCGTGTCGAGTGAGGGACGTTCGCGCGCCATCGTCGGCGGTCGCTCCGCGCCCGTGAGCGTTCTCACCGACCTCGCCGACGAGCTCGTCGTTGTGCATGGCCAGTCCGACCAGATCCGGCTGCGTTCGGCAGCGGCCCAACGGGCCGCGCTCGACAGGTTCGCCGGCGCGGAACTCGCGCAGGTGCTCGAGGAGTACCGCACCGTCTACGAGCGCTGGCGCGAGAGTGCGCACACACTGAAGGAGCTGACCGAGGACCGCGAGCAGCGGGCGCGGGAGGCCGAACAGCTGCGAGGGGACCTCGCCGAGATCGAACGACTCGATCCGCAACCGGGTGAGGACGAGGAGCTCGTCGAGCGGGCCGAGCGACTCGGCAACCTCGAGGAGCTGCGCATCGCCGCAGCAGGTGCGCGGGAGTGGATCTCCGCAGAGGAGAGCGACGAGAGCACCGACGCGGTCGCTGCCGTGGAGGCCGCCCGTCGCCAACTCGAACGGGTGGTGTCGCATGATGCCACCCTCGCGCCGCTCGTTGACGCACTCGCCAACGTGAGCTTCCTCATCGCGGATGCCGCTGCCGAGCTCTCCAGCTACCTCGCCGGACTCGACGCCGACGGCAGCCGGGAGCTCGAGGCGGTGCAGGAGCGCCGTGCCCAACTCGGTGCCCTCGCCCGCAAGCACGGCGGCAGCGTCGACGATGTTCTCGCCTTCGCCGAGAAGGGCGGGTTGCGGCTGCTCGACATCGACGATGACGCGGAGCGCATCGCCTCCCTCACGGCGAGCACCGCGCAGGACGAGCAGCGCGCGCGGGAGCTGTCGCAGCAGCTGAGCGCGCTGCGCGCAGACGCGGCACGGCGACTCGCCGCCGCCGTGACCGAGGAGCTTTCCGCCTTGGCGATGCCGGATGCCGCACTCCTCGTGACCGTGGAGCAGCAGGACGAACTGGGCGCGCTCGGCGGCGACGCCGTCGCGCTCTTGCTGCGACCGCACTCGGGTGCAGAGCCGCGGCCGCTCGGACGCGGCGCCTCGGGTGGAGAACTTTCGCGCGTCATGCTCGCGATCGAGGTCGTCATCGCAGCCACCGGTCCCGTACCGACGTTCGTGTTCGACGAGGTCGACGCCGGCGTCGGCGGTGCCGCGGCCATCGAGATCGGGCGCAGGCTCGCGCGACTGGCCGAGAGCGCGCAGGTGATCGTCGTGACGCACCTCGCCCAGGTCGCCGCCTTCGCGGGCAACCACCTGCGGGTGGCGAAGGATCGTTCTGGGGCCATCACCGCCTCGAGCGTGGAGCAGCTCGACGGGAACGCGCGCGTGGCCGAGATGGCGCGCCTGCTCTCCGGACTGCCCGACTCGGAGAGCGGCCTCGCTCACGCACGGGAGCTCATCGAGCTGGCCCAGGCATCCGTCGGCGCCTGATGCGCGCCGCTCCGGCATGGCGTGCACTGCGGTGGCCGAAAGCGCCGTGATAGCATGGAAGCCCGTGGCAGACATTCACGCGGGCATCTCGAACGGCATCACCAAGCACATCTTCGTCACCGGTGGTGTCGTTTCTTCTTTGGGCAAGGGCCTCACGGCCGCGAGCCTGGGCAACCTTCTGACGGCGCGCGGGCTCCGCGTCGTGATGCAGAAGCTCGACCCCTACCTCAACGTCGACCCGGGCACCATGAACCCGTTCCAGCACGGCGAGGTCTTCGTGACCGATGACGGTGCCGAGACCGACCTCGACATCGGCCACTACGAGCGCTTCCTCGACATCAACCTCAGCCAGGCCGCGAACGTCACCACGGGCCAGATCTACTCGAGTGTGATCGCCAAGGAGCGCCGCGGCGAGTACCTCGGCGACACGGTGCAGGTCATCCCGCACATCACCGACGAGATCAAGCGCCGTATGCGGCTGCAGGCCTCGGAGACGCCGCAGCCCGACGTGATCATCACCGAGATCGGCGGAACGGTCGGCGACATCGAGTCCCAGCCCTTCATCGAATCGGCCCGCCAGGTTCGTCACGAGCTCGGCCGCAAGAACGTGTTCTTCGTGCACGTCTCGCTCGTTCCCTTCATGGGTGCCTCGGGTGAGCAGAAGACCAAGCCGACGCAGCACTCGGTCGCCACCCTGCGCTCCATCGGCATCCAGCCCGACGCCCTCGTGCTGCGCAGCGACCGTCCCGTGACCGAGTCGAACAAGCGCAAGATCGCGCTCATGTGCGACGTGGACGAGGGCGCCGTGGTGAACGCGGTCGACGTGGCCTCCATCTACGACATCCCCGCGATGCTGCACGACCAGGGCCTGGACAGCTACATCATCGAGGCACTTGGGCTGAATGCGGCTGACGTGGACTGGAGCGGCTGGGAGGAGCTGCTCGAGACCGTGCACAACCCCCGCCACGAGGTCGCCATCGGCTTGGTCGGAAAGTACATCGACCTTCCCGACGCCTACCTCTCGGTCACCGAGGCGCTGCGGGCCGGCGGGTTCGCGCACAACACCAAGGTGCAGTTGCAGTGGATCCCGTCGGATGAGTGCCAGACCGAGGAGGGTGCCGCTCGCAACCTCTCGCATCTCGACGCCATCTGCGTTCCGGGCGGCTTCGGCGTGCGCGGCATCGAGGGCAAGCTCGGCGCGCTGCGCTTCGCCCGCGAGAACGGCATCCCGGCGCTCGGCCTGTGCCTCGGCCTGCAGTGCATGGTGATCGAGTACGCCCGCAACGTTGCCGGCCTCGACGGCGCCTCCTCGTCGGAGTTCGATCCCGAGACGCCCTTCCCGGTGATCGCCACCATGGAGGAGCAGGTCGAGATCATCGCCGGCGGCGACCTGGGCGGCACCATGCGCCTCGGTCTCTATCCGGCAGCCCTCGCAGACGGATCGCTCGTCTCGGAGCTGTACGGCGAGAGCGTCGTCTCGGAGCGCCACCGACACCGCTACGAGGTGAACAACGGCTACCGCGAGCAGATCTCGGATGCCGGCATGTGGTTCTCGGGCACCTCGCCCGACCGGCACCTCGTCGAGTTCGTCGAGCTTCCGCGCGACCAGCACCCGTTCTACGTCGGCACCCAGGCGCACCCCGAGCTGCGTTCGCGCCCCAACCACGCGCATCCCCTGTTCCGCGGCCTCGTGGGCGCGGCCCTCGACCGCCAGCAGGCGAGCCGGCTGTTCGAGGTGAAGGATGCCTGAGGGTGACGGACCGAAGGCGTCCGCGGCCCCGCAGGCCGACGGGCACGGGTTCGCCGACGAGGCCTTCGAGCCGCGGCTGCTGAGCTCCGAGCGGGTGTTCGAGGGCAAGGTGTGGGACGTGCGCCGGGAGGTGTTCGACTACAACGGCTCCGAGGTGACCCGCGAGTTCGTCGACCACACCGGAGCGGTGGGCGTACTCGCCATGGACGAGCAGGGTCGGGTGCTGCTCATCCAGCAGTACCGCCACCCGGTGCGCACGCGCGACTGGGAGATCCCGGCGGGGCTCCTCGACGTCGACGGCGAAGATCCGTTGACTGCCGCGAAACGCGAACTCGGCGAGGAGGTCGACCTCGGCGCCCGCACGTGGAATGTGCTCGCCGACTTCGTGCCCTCGCCCGGCGGCAACTCGGAGGTCATCCGCATCTACCTGGCCCGCGACGTGTATCCCGTCGAGCACGACTTCACACGCGAGGAGGAGGAGGCCGACATGCAACTGCGCTGGGTCGACCTCGACGACCTCGTGGAGGCTGCCCTGGCGCGACGGGTGCAGAACGCGCCGCTCATCATCGGAGCGCTCGCGGCGCAGGCTGCCCGCGCCCGCGGTTTCGCAAACCTCGCCCCCGGCGACGAGCCGTGGCCGAGGCGATCGCGCCGCGGCGCCGCGGACCGCTGAGCCGGGCGCTGCCAGACTCGGAGCATGAGCCCTGAAGCTGCGGTCGCGCCGTTCCTGCGGCACGTCACGGTCGAGCGTGGGCTCTCGCCGAACACCGTTGCGGCGTACCGTCGCGACCTGGCGCTCTATACCGACTTCCTCTCCCAGGAGGGGGTCACGGACGTCGGCGCCATCACGAAGGCCCAGCTCTCGGCGTTCGTGCAGCATCTCGGCACGCGGCCGGAAGCGCCGCTGAAAGCATCCTCGATCGCCCGCGTGCTCTCGTCGGTGCGCGGCTTCCACCGCTTTCTGCTCGAGGAAGGCGAGGCCGAACTCGACGTGGCGCACGAGACCAAGCCGCCCAAGCTCGGCATGCGCCTGCCGAAGGCCATCTCGATCGACGAGGTGGGAGCGCTGCTCGCGGCGACGGATGGTGAGGGCCTGCAGGCGCTGCGCGACAAGGCGCTGCTCGAGTTGCTCTACGCCACGGGGGCGCGCGTGTCTGAGGCCGTAGCGCTGAACGTCGACGACGTGCTCGAGGACTCGGTCGTGCGGCTGTTCGGCAAGGGCGGCAAGCAGCGCATCGTTCCCGTCGGCTCGTACGCCCGTGCGGCCATCGACTCCTACCTGGTTCGGGCACGGCCGGCGCTGTCGGCGCGGGGGAGCGCCACACCCGCGCTGTTTCTCGGCTTGCGCGGCCAGCGCGTCTCCCGCCAGAACGCCTGGCTCATCATCCGTGCCGCGGCGGCCAAGGCCGGCATCGCCACTGAGGTCTCTCCGCACACCCTGCGGCACTCGTTCGCCACCCATCTGCTGGCCGGCGGAGCCGACGTGCGCGTGGTGCAGGAGCTGCTCGGCCACTCCTCGGTGGCGACCACGCAGATCTACACCATGGTGACGGCTGACACGCTGCGCGACATGTACACGACGGCGCATCCCCGGGCGCGCTGAGCGGTGCGAGGCGGCAGCAGCGCCCGGAGGCGAGGGTGCCGTCGAAAGGTTGCCCACAATGGCGGCCTGTTGTCGCGGCCCGAGGCCCTGCGCTCGGTAAACTTGCCCAGGACGCGCGGGATGTGCGCCTAGTCAGGAGAGGCAAGCGTGAGGGCGAAGCAGCACGACTCGGTGGAATTGAGCATTCCCGACACGTTGCCTCTCGGCCCCACCGGTCGCCCACTACGCCAATTTCCCCAGCCACCGGCGTTGAAGAACCACGGGCCCGCCCGTGTGATCGCCCTGTGCAACCAGAAGGGCGGCGTCGGCAAGACGACGACCACGATCAGCCTCGGCGCAGCCCTCGCAGAAGACGGCCGTCGCGTGCTCGCCGTCGACTTCGACCCCCAGGGCGCTCTCTCGGCCGGCCTCGGCGTGCCCACGCACGACGTCACGACCATCTACGACCTGCTGCTCTCGCGCAAGGTGGACCCGAAAGACGCCATCCAGCACACCGCCGTGGAGGGACTGGACGTCATTCCGGCGAACATCGACCTCTCCGCCGCAGAGGTGCATCTCGTGAACGAGGTGGCTCGCGAGCAGATCCTCGCCGGTGTGCTGAGGAGGGTGTCTGCGGACTACGACGTCATCCTCGTGGACTGCCAGCCGTCGCTCGGCATCCTGACCGTCAACGCGCTCACCGCCAGCCACGGCGTGCTCATTCCGCTCGAATGCGAGTTCTTCGCCCTGCGCGGGGTCGCGCTGCTCATCGAGACGATCGATAAGGTGCGCGAGCGCCTGAACCCGGCGATCACGCTCGACGGCATCCTCGCCACCATGTACGACGCCCGCACGCTGCACTCCCGCGAGGTGCTCGAACGGGTCGTGGACGCCTTCGGCGACGAGGTGCTCGAGACCGTCATCGGCCGCACGGTCAAGTTCCCCGATGCCTCGGTCTCGGGAACGCCGATCACGCAGTTCGCCCCCGATCACCCCGCTTCGCGCGCCTACCGGCAGCTGGCCCGGGAGCTGGTCTTCCGTGGCGCCGTCGCCTGACCTCGCCGAGCGCTCGGGCAGCGGATTCCGCGTAGCCCTCTCGAACTTCGAGGGCCCGTTCGACCTGCTGCTCTCGCTCATCTCCAAGCACGAACTCGACATCACCGAGATCTCGCTGAGCGCCGTGACGGATGAGTTCCTCGGCTACCTGCGCGCGCTCGACTCTGCCGATGAACTCGAACAGGCCAGCGAGTTCCTCGTGGTCGCGGCGACCCTGCTCGACCTGAAGATCGCCGGACTGCTGCCCCAGGGCGAGCTCGTCGACGCGGAGGACGTGGCGCTGCTCGAGGCCCGCGACCTGTTGTTCGCGCGACTGCTGCAGTACCGCGCGTTCAAGCAGGCCTCGGCGTGGTTCGCCGAGCACCTCGAGGCCGAGGCCTCGCGGCATCCACGTTCCGTTCGGCTCGAGGAGAAGTTCCGCCAGCGCACGCCCGAGCTCGTCTGGACGCTCTCGCCCGCGGACTTCGCCGCGCTCGCCACGCTCACTCTGACGCCCCGCGAGATTCCAGTGGTGGGCCTGGACCACCTGCACGCGCCCCTCGTCAGCATTCGGGAGCAGGCGGCCGTGGTCGTGGCCATCCTGCGGCGCAGCGACACCGTGAGTTTTCGCGAACTCATCGCCGGCGTCGACGCCAAGGGCGTCGTCATCGCGCGGTTCCTCGCCGTGCTCGAGCTCTACCGGCATGCGGCGCTCTCGTTCGAGCAGCTGGAGCCGCTCGGCGAGCTCACGGTGAAGTGGACGAGCGAGAACTGGAGCGACGAGAACCTCGCCAACCTGGGAGCAGACTATGACAGTTGAGATGTCCGCCGCGCAGACGGAGGCGCCGCCGTCCGTCGAGGCACCGACCTCCGTCGAGGCACCGACCTCCGTTGAGCCGGCGCCCGGCGACGTGGATCGGGCCCTGGAGGCCATCCTCATGGTCACGGACGAGCCACAGGGTGTCGTGCATCTCGCGACCGCCGTCGGCCGGCCCGTCGCCGAGGTGCAGCAGGCCATCGCGCGACTCGTGCGCGACTACGACGGCGTCGACGCGCTGGGGCGCGCCACCGGCATCCGTCGCGGTTTCGAGCTGCGGGAGGTGGGCGGCGGTTGGCGCATCTACGTGCGACCGGAGCACGACACCCTCGTGACCGATTTCGTGCTCGCGCAGAACCCGTCGAAGCTCTCGCAAGCGGCGCTGGAGACGCTCTCGGTGATCGCCTACAAGCAGCCGATCACCCGCGGCCAGGTGGCGGCCATCCGCGCGGTCAACGTGGACTCCGTGGTGCGCACGCTGCTCGGGCGAGGCCTGATCACGGAGCTGTTCGCCGATTCCGAGACGGGCGCCATCAACTACGGCACCACCGAGCTGCTGCTCAGCCAACTGGGCATCAACTCCCTCGACGAGTTGCCGAAGATCTCGCCGTTGCTCGAAGACGGAGCAGAGGGGTTCGACGGTGACCTTCGATAATCCCGGAGCCGATGGCCCCGAGGGCGTGCGGCTGCAGAAGGTGCTCGCCGCAGCGGGAGTCGCATCCCGTCGCGTCGTCGAGCAGATGATCCTCGAGGGGCGAATCGAGGTCAACGGCTCGATCGTGACCGAGCTCGGCCGGCGCATCGATCCCGAGAGCGATCTCGTGGCGGTCGATGGGTCGGCGGTGCAGCTGGACGCCACCAAGCGCTACCTGATGCTCAACAAGCCGACCGGCGTCGTCTCGTCGATGAAGGACGAGCAGGGCCGGCCCGACCTGCGCCGCTTCACGCGCGACTACGAGGAGCGGCTGTTCAACGTCGGTCGCCTCGACGCCGAGACGAGCGGACTGCTCATCCTCACCAACGACGGCGAACTCGCGCACGCTCTCGCGCATCCCTCGTTCGGAGTGTCGAAGACCTACATCGCCAAGGTGCGCGGCCTCGTGACGCCGCAGACCATCTCTCGGCTGAAGAAGGGCATCGACCTCGATGACGGCTTCATCGCGGCCGACAAGGCCCGCCTGCTCACCGGCACGCCGGGCGGCGGCACGTCGAGCCTCGTCGAGCTGACGCTGCACTCCGGACGCAACCGCATCGTGCGCCGGATGCTGGATGCCGTCGGCCACCCGGTGATCGAACTCGTTCGGCGCTCGTTCGGACCACTGCACCTCGGCACGCTCCAGGTCGGGCAGGTGCGCGAACTGACCAAGGCCGAACTCGGTCAGGTGCTCACGCTCTCGCGCACCGCGTCGGCCGAGCAGCAGGGCCAGACGGTTCCGCAGCCGGAGTCAACGACGCAGCAGCGGCCAGAGGAGCGCCCGCGTGGCTGAGGCGCGGCTCATCGGACCGGTGCGCGTCGTGGGGGCCGGCCTGCTCGGCACGAGCGTGGCCCTCGGACTGCGGGCCCGCGGCATCGACGTCATCCTCGCCGACGCGTCGCCCACACACGTGGTGATCGCCATCGACCTCGGTGCTGGGCGCCGGGCTGAGCCGGGGGATGAGCCCCAGCTCATCGTCGTGGCCGTTCCGCCTGACGTGACGGCGAGCGTGATCGCGGCCGAGCTCGCCGCCTTCCCGACCGCCATCGTGACCGACGTCGCGAGCGTCAAGCTCGCCGTGCTCGCCGAGCTGCAGCAGTCGGGGGCCGACCTCTCGCGCTACATCGGGTCGCATCCGCTCGCCGGTCGGGAGCGCGGCGGACCCCTCTCCGCGCGAGCGGACCTGTTCGTCGGCCGCCCGTGGGTCGTCGCCGCCCACGACGAGATCAGCTACCGGCGGGCCGGCGCCCTGGACGACCTCATCCTCGACCTCGGTGCGAGCCTGGTCGAGATGACCCCTGAGGAACACGATCGCGGCGTCGCGCTCGTCTCGCACGTGCCGCAGGTGGTCTCGAGCATCATGGCGCGGCGGCTGATGGACGCGCCGAGCGCGGCCGTCGGTCTCGCCGGACAGGGCGTGCGCGACGTGACCCGCGTGGCGGCGAGCGACCCCGACCTCTGGGTGCAGATTCTCGGTGCGAACGCCGCGCCCGTGCGCGAGGTGCTGCAAGCCTACCGCGACGACCTCGATCGCTTCATCTCCGCCCTCGCCGACCCCGAGGCGCCCGGCGCGCGTCGCCGCGTGGCCGAGGAACTGGCGGGCGGCAACACGGGTGTCGCCCGGCTTCCGGGAAAGCACGGCACCGACAAGCGCTTCGCCTCTCTCACGGTCATGGTCGATGACCGTCCCGGACAACTCGCGCGCCTGCTCGCGGAGATCGGCGAGATCGGCGTCAACCTCGAAGACCTCCGGCTCGAGCATGCGCCCGGCATCCTCGTGGGCCTCGCCGAGATCGCGGTGCTGCCCGAGGTGGCGGAGTTCCTGAGCACCGAGCTCGCACAACGCGGGTGGCGCATCGCCGGCTGAGCCGTGCCCGGTGAGCCGTTCCCGCGCCGTCCGATACCCTCGAATCATGAGCAGCAGACCCGTCATCGTGGCCATCGACGGGCCGGCAGGCAGTGGCAAGAGCAGTGTGAGTCGCGCCGTCGCTCGCCGCCTCGGCTGGGCCTTCCTCGACACCGGCGCCGCCTACCGGGCGCTCGCCTGGTTCGCGCTCGACCGGTCGGTCGACACGGATGACGCGGATGCCGTCATCGCGCTGCTGCCGGCGTTCGACTACGGCATCGGCACCGAGCCTGATGGATACCACGTGCGCGTGGGCGAGGCCGACGTGACCGAGGCGATCCGGGAGCCGCGCGTCGCATCCGTCGTCAGCGCGATCGCCCGCATCCCGCAGGTGCGGTCCCACCTCGTGGACTGCTTCCGGCGCATCGCGGCCGCGGTGCCGCGACCCGGTGTGGTCATCGAGGGACGCGACATCACGACGGTCGTCGCCCCGGATGCGCCCGTGCGCATTCTGCTCACGGCCGATGAGGCGGTTAGAATGGCGAGGCGCTCGGCCGAGCTGAGCGACCACGCGGCAGATACGGTCGCACGGCAGTTGGCGCAGCGCGATCGCGCGGACTCGCAGGTCGTGGACTTCATGAATGCCGCCGACGGCGTCACGACCGTCGATTCCACCCGACTGAACTTCGACGAAACCGTCGATGCCGTTATCGCGGTCATCGAGGAGACAGCATGAGCACCGAGAACGACGACTACGACGCCGAGGACTCCCTCGCCGCGAACCTGGCCGAGATCGCCGACGACGACGCTCACCAGCGTGCGACGGCGTTGCGCCGCGGGCTCGACGACTACGCGCTGGAAGACGAGGACTTCGAGGTTCTCGACACGGTCACCGAAGACCCCGACGCCATCCAGTACCTTCCCGCGCTTCCCGTCATCGCGATCGTCGGACGACCCAACGTGGGCAAGTCGGCCCTCGTGAACCGCATCCTCGGCCGCCGCGAAGCGGTCGTCGAAGACACCCCCGGCGTGACCCGTGACCGGGTCTCGTACAAGGGCGAGTGGAACGATCGCCGCTTCACCGTCGTCGACACCGGCGGCTGGGAGCCCGATGCCCGCGGCATCGACGCCTCCGTCGCCGCGCAGGCCGAGGTCGCGATCGACCTCAGCGACGTGGTGCTCTTCGTCGTGGATGCCATGGTGGGCGCCACGTCGACGGACGAGCAGGTGGTGCGCCTGCTGCGCCGCGCAGGAAGGCCGGTCTTCCTCGTCGCCAACAAGATCGACGACGCCCGTCAGGAGCCCGAAGCAGCCGCGCTCTGGAACCTCGGACTCGGCGAACCGCATCCCGTCTCCGCCATCCACGGCCGCGGGGTCGCCGACCTGCTCGACGAGGTGCTGAAGGTTCTTCCCGAGGTCTCGGCCGTCGCGAAGGACGAGATCGGCGGACCCCGTCGGGTCGCCATCCTCGGCCGACCGAACGTGGGCAAGTCGAGCCTGCTCAACAAGTCCATCGGCGAGGAGCGCGTCGTCGTCAACGAACTCGCCGGAACGACGCGTGACCCCGTCGATGAGCAGGTCGAGCTCGGTGGAAAAGTATGGCGCTTCGTCGACACCGCCGGCATCCGTCGCCGCGTGCACCTGCAGCAGGGCGCCGACTTCTACGCCTCGCTGCGCACCGCGGCCGCGCTCGAGAAGGCGGAAGTGGCCGTCGTGCTGCTCGATGTCAGCCAGCCCATCTCCGAGCAGGACGTGCGCATCATCGACCTCGTGCTCGAGTCGGGCC
The DNA here is from genome assembly GCF_037404875.1 of Rathayibacter sp. YIM 133350. NCBI lineage: Bacteria > Bacillati > Actinomycetota > Actinomycetes > Micrococcales > Microbacteriaceae > Rathayibacter > Rathayibacter sp. YIM 133350. The sequence continues at coordinate 192,078 of NZ_JBBELO010000011.1, read as the reverse complement.
GTGCTCTGGTGCTCGCCTTCAACAAGTGGGACCTGCTCGACGACGAGCGCCGCCGCTACCTCGAGCGTGAGATCGAGCAGGACCTCGCCCACGTGTCGTGGGCGCCGCGGGTCAACATCTCCGCGCGCACCGGTCGCCACATCGAGAAGCTCGTGCCGGCACTCGAGACCGCCCTCGAGTCGTGGGACACCCGCATCCCGACGGGCAAGTTCAACGCCTTCCTCGCCGAGCTGACGGCGGCGCACCCGCACCCGGTGCGCGGCGGAAAGCAGCCGCGCATCCTCTTCGGCACCCAGGCCGCGAGCCGGCCGCCGACATTCGTGCTCTTCACGACCGGATTCCTCGACCCGGGTTACCGCCGGTACATCCAGCGCAGGCTGCGCGAGATCTACGGCTTCGAGGGTTCGCCGATCGTGCTCAACATGCGCGTGCGCGAGAAGCGCCAGCGCTGACGACTGTCAGGCCCGCCTTCCGATGCGGTGACCGCACACTGTGGCCTGCCCGGGGCGGCCAGGAGTATAACCAGTTATACTCGCTCCCATGAAGACCGCGATCTCGATTCCCGACGGCGACTTCGAACGCTTCGAGCGGGTGGCGGCGCGGCACGGAATGAATCGATCGGAGTTCTATCGTCGGGCCGGTAATCGACTCGTCGAAGAGCTGGAAGGCGAAGCCGAACTGACCGCCCTCGCAAACGCGGTCATCGCTCGTGTCGGACAACCATCGGCGGAGAGCCCATTCCTCGAGGAATCGGAGCGCACCGTGCTCGAGGGTACGGACTGGTGATATCGCACGGCGATGTCGTGTGGGTCGACTTCGGTTCACCGCGTGGATCCGAGCCGGCCAAACGCCGTCCAGCACTCGTTCTCCAAGAGGATTGGCTGCTCGCCACGGAGATCGCCACGGTGCTGGTGGTTCCGTTGACCTCGAATCTCGCGCTCGAAGCCTTCCCCGGCAACGTGCTTGTGCCCGTCGACGCATCCGGACTCGGCAAGGACTCCGTTGCCGTCGTGTCGCAACTCGGTCCCGTCAGCCGGGAGTTCGTCGAGCCTTTTCCCGTGGGGCACGCTCCGAATTTCATCCTCTCGAAGATCGCCGACGGCGTTCGCCTGGTCCTGGGTATCTGAGCGCGTCAGCGACCGGCGGAGGCTCGCCTCAGGCGGGTGCTGGCGCACGCGGGGCGTTCGCGAGCGCTTTCGCTTAGGCTGTCTGCGTGATTCAGGCGCAGGATGAGGGTCCCTTCTTTCACGGCACGAAAGCCGATCTGCGTGAGGGCGACCTGCTCACACCGGGATTCCGGTCGAACTACCGCCCCGAGATCGTGATGAACCACATCTACTTCACCGCTCTGACGAACGGTGCGGGGCTGGCCGCCGAACTGGCGGCGGGCGACGGCATCCCGCGGGTCTATCGCGTGGAGCCGACCGGCGCATTCGAGGACGACCCGAACGTGACCGACAAGAAGTTCCCCGGCAACCCGACCCGGTCCTATCGCAGCACGGCTCCGCTGCGGGTGGTGGGCGAGGTCAACGACTGGACACGACTGACGGCCGAGGCGCTTCAGGAATGGCACGAGCGCTTGGCAGTACTGCGCGCGGACGAGCGGGGCGAGATCATCAACTGAGCGGGGAAGCCGATCCGGGCGACGATCGCCCCGACGCCGCTGCCGACGAGGAGCACGGTCATGCCTCGATCAGCTCCGACAGTTCCGGGTCGTCGAGGATGCGCGTGAGGGTGGTTCGGCCGAGGGCGCTCATCACCGGATTCGACTCTCGGTAGTACCACACGAGACCCATCGCCTGTTGGAAGGCCCACGCCGCGCCGCGGTACCACTCGAGGTCGCCGCAGCTGAGCGCTGCGCGGAGCAGTGCGCGGCGATCGGTGTCGAGCAGGTGCCACCCGGCCACCAGATCGAGTGCGGGATCGGCGGGACCGAATCCGCCGCCGTCGAGGATTCCGATGATGTGCTCGCCCTCGACGAGCACGTTCCCCGGTATGAGATCGCGGTGACTCATCACGTCGGGGCCCGGAGCCGGCAACGTGCGCAACCGACTCCACGCCTGACGGAGCCGATCGACCGGCAGCAGGCCGAGGCTTTCCCTCAGGCACACGTTCATCCACTCATCGGAGTCGGTGAGATCCCCACCGCGCCCCGGACCTTCGAACGATCTCCCGCGGGTGTCGGCCGAGCGCAGTGACTGGATCAGCATCACCAGGTCACGGGCGAAGGCCGCAGAGCTCTCGTGGCTGTGTGGTGAGGCGACCTCTCCGTGCAGCCAGGTCTGCACCGACCACGGAAGCGGGTAGCCGTCTCCCGGCTCACCGATCGCCACTGCGAGGGGGACCGGAAAGGGACAGCAGACGGCGAGTTCGCGCATCGCTTCGATTTCGTGCAGGAGTTGAGCCCTCACCGAGCCGGGCTCGCACCGGCGCAATGGGAACTTGGCGGTGAGATCGTCTCCGATCCGCACGATGGCATTGACGGTTCCCGCCGTCGCGAGGCGACGAACGGGCTTCTGCCGCCACTCGGGGAACTGTGCATCGATCAGTCGTCGTGCGGTGCCCTCATCCATCGGCACCTCGTCAGCGTGCATCGGCACACGTCGAGGCTAGTCCCTTCGGGAGAAGCGAATTCGAGGCGCTATCACGTGCCGATCGTCGAGACCAGCACACCGCCCTCGGTCCGCAGCACCCGCCAGACGTTGCCACTGCCCTCAACGCGCAGCTCGCCGTCGCCCACGATCAGAGCCGTGCGCTCGTCGATGCCGAGCCCGCCCGCGACGAGTCCGGATTCCACGGCGGCGACCAGTCGGGACAGCATGCCCCGCTGAGCCACGTGTACCTCGATGGCCACGTCGACGAGGCCGATGCCCACCTCGATCTCCAGCTCATCGTCGGGGTCGTCGGGGTCGTCGGGGTCCTCCGGTGAGACGACCACGCCGCCGATGCGCGAACCGCTCCCGAACGAACCCTCCGCCGCGATCATCGCGCCGGCCGAAACGCCGAGGTAGGGAACGCCGTCGGCGACCAGCCGGCGCAACTCGCCGAACACCGGCTCGAGCCCGGCGCGCACATCCTCGACGATGCCGCCTCCGACCGCGATGCCGTCGACGTCGGCGAGCGCATCGGGACCGATCGGCTCTCCGGGCCCGCCCGCGGTCAGGTGCATCTCGACCGCGGACCCTGCTGCCGCCTCGGCCAGAAGGTCGCCGAGCGCCGCCGCCTTCTCCTCGGCCTCGGGATGCAGCGAGATCACGGCGATGCGCGGCCGGGTGCGGCCCACTTCGCCCGCTCGCAGCACCGCTTCGGCGACGAACGGCGCGTGGAGCGGGGCATCCGCCTTCGTCGTCGCGCCGCCGCCGATGAGGTGCACGCTCACGCGGCATCACCCCCAGCTGCACGGGCGAGCGATGTTGCCGCCTGGCTGAAATGGTTCCACGGGAAGACCTCGCGGCGCATTTGCCTGACCCCGCCTTCCTCGTCGCTCGCATCCAAGCTCATTCGAAGAGGCTACCGGGTGGGAGACCACGTGAGGCCGGGCACGATCTTGTCGTAACTAGGGGACGATGACGGCTCTGCCGCGAATGCCTCCAGCGTGGAGGTCCCGGTAGGCCCTGGGTGCGTCGTCGAGGGAGTACTCCTGCACCTCGACGTCGATCTTCCCGGCCCTCGCGAGCTCGAAGACCTCGATGAGCTCGCTTCGCGAACCCCAGTAGGGTACGCGAACAGCCGCGTCGAAGGCGATGGAGCCGAACCCGACTGTCGCGGATCCTCCGCCGATGCCGACGATGGTGACATCCGAGTCGATAGCGGCGACGGCGGTCGCCGTTGCGATGGTCGCGTTCGCTCCGACGAAGTCGAAGACCGCGCTCGCTCCGAGCCCATCGGTGATCTGCCTGATCCTGTCGGCGGCGGAAGCGTCGCTGATCAGGGTGAGATCGGCGCCGACATGTTTCGCCAGTTCGAGCTTCTCGTCGGTGATATCGAGGACGATCACAGTTGCCCCCGACAGTGCCTTGAGCATCTGAATGCCGACATGTCCCAAACCCCCTGAGCCGATGACGACGGCGTAGCTACCTGCGCCGAGCTTCGGGAGGCTGCGCTTGATGGCGTGATACGGCGTCAGACCGGCATCAGTGAGGGAGACGTTCTTGACCGGGTCCAAGTTGCCCAGGGGGACGAGGTGGCGCACGTCGTCGACGATCATGTATTCGGCCATCGAGCCTTGGCTGCCGAGGCCGGGCGGCCGTATGCCTTCGGCCGCCGCGTTCGTGCAGTAGTTCTCCCACCCCTTCGAGCAGTTGAGACAGTGACCGCATCCCCACGGCCCGTAGACGGCTACGGCATCCCCGACCTGGAGTCCTGTACGCACACCGGCGCCGAATTCTTCGATGATGCCTGCCCCCTCATGGCCAAGAGTGAGCGGAAGCGGGTAGCTGGCGGCGCTATACGCGTCTTCGGGCAAACTCATGATGTAGTCGTCCGAATGGCAGACGCCCGCGGCTGTGACTCGCAGCAGAACCTCGCCCGGGCCCGGCGACGGCTTGTCTATCTCCACGACTTCCGGGGCCGAACCAACCTTGGTGTACCGCAACGCCTTCATCGGTTCGTCCCCCACTCATCGCCGTCGAACGAGGATGAACATCACAATGGCACCCTCATGGCGATGCTAGAAGCGCCGAGGCGGCTTCGCAATGTATCTGCGGTGTCGGGTCGAACAGGGCTCGTCGGAGCCGGTGCAGCAGATGCGCCTGTGACGCTGATGGGCGTGAGCACCAGGACGAGGACCAGTCCTGCGGAAGTGATCTCGTCGTCAGCCTGCTATCACTTCGACCCGTCAGGGCTCCCGGTCGCAGGCGGATCCCCCTTTCATCTCCTTCCGGTGACAGTTCGCCGTTTTCCGGCTATCGTCGGCCGTCGCGCGACACGCCGGTCCTGTCGCGACACCGGCGATAGATTGTGAGCGTCGGGAGCCGTATCGATATCGAAGTATCAAGGCGTCCGCGACGAGGGCGGCTACCCAGAGGTGAACCAACACTCTGTCGGTTCGCTGCGGGCCGATGGGAGTGGGGCGACATGGAGTATTTCGATCTGGCGGGCCGGCGGGCTCTCGTCACAGGCGCCAACCGCGGTCTCGGCCGCGCGATCGCATCCGCGTTGGCTGGCGCCGGGGCACACGTCGTTCTGGGCGTGCGCGATCCCGAAAGCGCGGAAGAGCCGGTGGATGCGATTCGCGCGGACGGGGGTTCCGCGTCATCTATTTCGCTTGATGTCACGCGGCTCGACGATGCTCGGTCGTCCATTGATACGGCATCGCGGGATGGTGCATTCGACATCCTGGTCAACAACGCCGGGGGCGGAATCGTCGGCTCGGCCATCGACGTCACGGAGGAGGACTTCGACGCGGTCTGGTCACTCAACGTGCGTTCGGCGCTGTTCCTCTCACAACACGTCGCGCGCTCCATGCCCTCCGGGAGCGCGATCGTGAACGTCGCCTCCCAAGCAGGCATCGTCGCGCTGCCGGGAGAGTCTTCGTACTGCATCGCGAAGGCGGCGATGCTGCATATGACTCGCTGTCATGCGATCGAGTGGGGTGAGCGGGGCATCCGCGTCAATGCGGTCGCCCCCACGTTCATCGAGACGGATGGCACGGCGGAAGCGTTGTCAGACCCGGCCTTCCGCGCCGACGTCATCGACCGGATCGCGGCACTGCATCGGATCGGCGTGCCGAGCGAGGTCGCGGGGGCCGTGTTGTTCCTCTGCTCTCCCGCGGCATCGCTGATCACCGGCCAGACCCTCGTTGTCGACGGCGGCTGGACCATCCGCTGAAAGACTGGCCGATCCGGGCACTGACTGGATCGGGATGGCCATAGGGCCTGGGGCACTTTGGTCAGGAATGCTCAGTGCGGCAGCAAGCTGTACAGGCCGTCGGGGTTGGCGACAGCTACGACCAGTGGTGAATCAGTCGAATCCGTGATCTCCAATCGGGGGCGAATCGACGCCGCCAGGCCCCACCTATTCACTCCTTCGGCACTGGGGGCGTGGATGCTGACACGGTGGATGCCGAGGAGTGGAATCTCGCGTCGACTTGCACCCGTCATGGCATCGAGTCGATTGGGAACGAAAATCAATCGCCGATCTGTAACGATGATCTGGCCGCCGATGGTCCGCCAGCCCCGTAAGGAGTTCGCCGCACTCTTGTACAAAACCCGCTCTCCCGCAGACATGGAGACAGCAGGAAACCAGATGCCCATCGTCAGAGCATAACTTCGCGATCAACGAGCTGGGCTGCTAGCGAACGAACGAAGCCGGTTACGCCGAGAAGCCCACCCCGCGGCCGCCCGACGCTCCTTCGGAACTCCTGGCGAGGACGGGACGGAATAGCCCACAAGGCGATCCTCGCTTGCGCTCGTCCGCACGGTGGCGATCCCGGTCTGGAGCGCTTACTCCGCGATGTACTCCTGGCGAGCGGTTCCTTTGGTGGCCATCTCGATATGCCCGAAGTCATGATCGGAGTTGAGGACGACTGCGTCATTGGCTAGCGCATACGCGGCGATGAGGCAGTCGAAGGCTCCAGCGGCACGCGGCGTACCCTGGTCCCAGAGCGCCTGCTGGATGTCTGAGGCATCCTGTTCGGTCGGGTGCGCCCATGCCGGGAGCAGTGCGTCCATGTCGGCTCGGAGATCGGAGTACTCGGCGGTTGTCCGGGCGGAATGGCAGTATTCCAGAACCTGGGGCGGACAGGTGATGATGAGGTGAGTCGACGAAATCTCCCGGAGCCGACGGGCGATCGCCGGACTTCTACCGGCCTTTTGCCAAACGCTGTTGTCGACCAGGTATGTCGTCACGCCGGCACAGCGGCGGGGGTGATGGTTGGCGCGTCTATCTGGTCTGGCTCGAAGTCGCGACCAATGATTTGTTCAACGGCGGACGGTTGGCGGCGAACCGCGATCAAGGTCCGGAGGGCGAGATCGACCGTTTCGCGATTCGACTTCGCGCCAGTTAGTTTCTTGGCCTGCCTGAGCTCGTCCTGATCGATGTCGATTGAGGTGACGGGCATGACCCCTCCTTGGCTTCTATATAACTCATTGTATAACGACCTCGGCGGGAAGGTGCGGTCTTGTGCGCACGACGGCAGGGATCATTGCGGCCGCCCGCGCAAGGATCCCTCACGGCGATGGTCTCCGCCGCCCCCGCGACGGCCCACCCATATCGTCTCGTTCGATTCCCGCATCCGTTGCGAGCCGGCTCTGGATGCTGTTCGGCTGCACGGGATACTTCTGCACAATCCAAATCCCGACGACGCCTTCGATTCGGTCGGGGGTCTGCTTCCTGCGTTCGCCGATGCCGGTCGGTGACGGGTCGATCGCGCTTTTCATAACAGTCCTTACCTCTGGAGGTGGCATCTGCATGTACGACGAACGGCGCTCGCCGCAGATCGACACGGCCAGCAAATTGATGAAGGTGAGGATGGTGGCTCTGCCTTGCAGGCGCGTCGCCCTACATTGGATTCGATGCGCTATAAGACACGGTGCCAGTGACCCCAGACACTGAGCGCTCACGGTTGGCGTCACTACATCTGACATCACCTCGCAGCGACAGAGGTGCAGAATTCCGGAGGCGGTGCCGCTTACCCGATGCGATCGGCGACCCGGGTGCTTATCGGTTCGTCCCGATGGGCAGGTTCTCATCCATTGCGGGTGGCCGCAAAATGAGTGCTGACGCCTCGGCTTTGGTGAGGCTGCTGGGGTGGAGCTGTCGGGAGAAGCGCCCCCGCGGGTCGTCCTTGTCACGAGGTAGTTCGATGGCAGACGCGTCGATGACGCGGAGGGCCAGCTGGGTCTCTTCTTCGCTGAGTTCGAGGTGTTCCCTGCGCCGCAGAACGACCCTCCCTCGCAGGGTGGTGTGGTCACCGAGAGTGAGAACCAGAGTTCGGGGGGATCCTTCCCACGGAGGGTAGGCGAGCAGTTCGGCCCGGGTCAGGTCTGCCCATGACATCGTTTTCCCTCCGATGCGGATGAGCTCGTCGGCAAGGTTGACGTCAACCGGCGCACGGTATCGACGCAAGATCACCAGCCCGATGACGGCGCCGACGGCCACGATGGCGATCCAGATGGCGATGCCCCCGGGCACGTCGTCGAGGATGAGGAGCAATTCGACCGGGACGACCAGAAACACGATGACGGAGGGCGCGCTAGCGGCGGTCACGGCGTTCCCTTTCAGCGGCCCGCCGAGGCGCCGCCACCCCTCCCTGTCGTGCGGTCGCGCGCCGTCTGCGGGGCGTTGCGCGTAGGAGTCGTGTGGAGCGATTGCGTTCCGGTCCACCCTGGACAGGCGGAGAAGCCACACTCCCGCCGTTGCGTATGCGAGCACGAAGAGCGCGAGCAGCGGTTCCCGCTGCCAGCTGAAGGAATGGACGGCGATGGACCAGCCCAGTCCCGCGACCAAAACGGGCAGTGGTGCAAGCAGGACGATCCCGAGAGCCCGAAGGCTGCGACGTGCTCGCACGTCCGCCGGTCGATCCGGCCCACTCGGCGGCCACGTCTTCTCGGACCAACTGGGGCGAAGCGTCCACAGCACGCCGACACCCATTCCCACCGTTGAGAGCGTGAGCAGAAGAGCTGCCAGGATGGCCCACGGTGCCAGCGAGATGAGCCAGCCCGCCGCGACGCCCACGAGGATGCTGAAGGCGATCAGCAACCCGCCCGCGAGTCGCGGGCCGGGAGCGTTGCGTGCTGTTTCCGACACACGCTCTGTCTACCGCCCGCGCGCCTCAGCACGCCAGCCCTTGTTCAGTCGGTGGCGGGGGCGGCGACGAACTCCACGTCTTCCACGCGGGAGGCCGGCATGGCCGCGGCGGCGATCAGGGTGAGAACCGCCGTGACGGCGACGGCGATGAAGACGGCACCGGATGCTGCCTCCACCGTCGCGGGATCGTGCGGTCCCTTTCCCGAGGCGATGATGCCATTGGCGATCGCACCGAACACGGCCACGCCGACAGCGCTGCCGGCCGACCGTGCGAAGGCGTTCATGCCCGTGACGACGCCGCGCTCCCCCCAGTCGACCGAGGACTGCGCAGCGATGAGGCTCGGTGCCGCGACCCAGCCCAGTCCGAAGCCGATCACGAACGCGACTCCGGCGATCGAGATGGGGCTCGGATAGGGAGCGATCAGGCTTAGCCCGAGGCTGCCGACGAGGGTGATGATGCCGCCGATGACGATGGTGCGCCGGAAGCCGAAACGCAGGTAGAGCCTTCCGGCCTGCGATGCCGAGAGCGGCCAGCCGAGGGTGATGGCGGCGACGGCGGCGCCCGAGACGAGCGGAACGACACCGATCGCCTTCTCGAGGTAGGTCGGGATGTAGGAGGTCACTCCGATGAGGATGGCGCCGACGCCGATCGAGATGAGCGTCGTCGTGGTGATCAGCCGGCGACCGAAGAGGGACAAGTCGAGGATCGGCTCAGCAGCCCGGCGTTCGACGAGCGTGAAGGCGAGAAGTGCGAGCGCGCCGACACCGAAGCACGCGATGCTCTGCCACGAGCCCCACGCCCAGGCGTTGCCGCCCTCGAGCACACCGAGGATGGCGAGGGTGAGGCCTACCGTGAGCAGGATCGCACCCGCGTAGTCGACGCGGTGCCGCCGTGGAGTGACGGACTCGTGGAACGCGCTCAGCAGCATCCAGCCGGCCACCAGACAGAGGGGGATGTTGACCAGGAAGATCCAGCGCCACGAGACGAACTGCGAGAACACGCCGCCGAGCGCGGGGCCGACGACGGATGCGACCGCCCAGACCGAGGCGATGTAGCCCTGCACCTTGGCGCGCTCCGCCACCGTGTAGATGTCGCCGACGATGGTCATCGACATGGGCGCGACGGCGCCGGCTCCAAGACCCTGCACGGCGCGGAAGGCGATGAGGGCGGGCATGCTCCACGCGAACCCGCACAGGATGGAACCGAGAAGGAAGAGGCCGACGCCCACGAGGATGATCGGCTTGCGGCCGACGGTGTCGGCGAGCTTGGAGTAGATCGGAACCGAGACGGCCTGAGCGAGCAGGTATACCGAGAACAGCCAGGGGAACTGGTCGAAGCTGCCGAGGTCTTTCACGACCGAGGGCACCGCCGTGGCGAGAATGGTCGCATCGATGGCGATCAGCCCCGTCGAGAGCATCAGTGCGATGAGCACCGGCCCTCTCTCGGACCGGAAACCGACGGATGCCTGTGGTGCGCTCACCATGAATGCAAGGCCCTCACGAGCCGTTGCATTCCCGAAGGGTTCGAGGCGTTTGCGGTAGCTCCGGTCCTCAATGCCAGTCGAGTGGCGTCACCAGGGAGATGTCGGAGACGTCCGTCCATGGACCACGCCCGGCGAACGCGGCCTCCCGCTCGGGCGACGCGAGGTAGGCCTGCTCGATGCGTTCGAACTCGGCCGCGTCGCCGTCGACGCTGACGGCCCACGTGAACTCGTTCGTGGCGGCGTTGAAGTAGCCGAACTCGACCTGGAACCCGAGCGCCTCGCGCGCGGGAACGAGCGTGCTGGGCCACCACTCCAGGAACTCCTCGACGAGGGCGGGCTTCAGTTCGTACCGACGCAATTGCACTGTGCGGGCCATGGGATTCCTTCCGTCCTCGACGACCGTAGCGTGTCTGGAGCCTCAGACGGAGCCCGAATCGATGCGTCGCCGACGCGGACTAGTCTCGAAGAAGACCCACGTGCGAGGAGGCAGGACATGGCTGATCTGACGGAGACCGAACTGTTGGCGGCCGTGCCGACACAGCTCTTCATCGGCGGCGAGTGGGTGGACGCCGAGGGTGGCAAGACCTTCGATGTGCGTGACCCTGCAACGGGCGCCGTGCTCGTCTCGGTGGCGGATGCGTCTCCCGAAGATGCCGTGCGCGCCCTGGATGCCGCGGTCGCTGCCCAGGACGATTGGGCGAACACGGCTCCGCGTGAGCGCGGCGAGATCCTGCGCCGCGCGTTCGACACCCTTCAGGAGCGCAAGCGCGATGTCGCCCTGCTCATGACGCTCGAGATGGGAAAGCCGCTCACGGAGTCGCTGGGAGAGGTGACCTACGGCGGCGAGTTCCTGCGCTGGTTCAGCGAGGAGGCGGTGCGCATCCACGGCCGCTACGGCGTGAACCCCGAGGGCACCGGGCGCATGATCGTCTCCCAGCATCCGGTGGGCCCGTGCTACTTCATCACCCCGTGGAACTTCCCGCTCGCGATGGCCACCCGCAAGATCGGGCCGGCGCTCGCCGCAGGATGCACCGTCGTGGTGAAGCCCGCGCAGCTCACCCCCCTCACCACCATGTTCGTCCTGCAGTTGCTCGAGCAGGCGGGCCTGCCCAAGGGCGTCGTCAACGTCGTCACGAGCTCGTCGTCGTCGGCCGTCTCCGGGCCGATCATCAGCGACTCGCGCCTGCGCAAGCTCTCGTTCACCGGCTCGACCGAGGTCGGCCGCATGCTGCTGCAGCAGGCATCCGAGAACGTGCTGCGCACCTCGATGGAACTCGGCGGCAACGCTCCGTTCGTCATCTTCGACGACGCCGATCTCGACGCGGCCGTCGAAGGAGCGCTGCTGGCGAAGTTCCGCAACATCGGCCAGGCCTGCACCGCGGCCAACCGCTTCATCGTGCACGAGTCGGTTGCCGACGCGTTCGCCGAGCGCATCACCGACAAGGTGAAGGCCATGCGCATCGGCCGCGGAACGGAGGAGGGCGTGCAGATCGGACCCCTCATCGACGACGACGCCATCGACAAGGCCGACGCCCTCGTGAAGGATGCCGTCGAACGCGGAGCGACGCTGACCACCGGCGGCAATCGCATCGAGGGGGAGGGAACCTTCTACGAGCCGACCGTGGTCACCGACGTCGTGCCCGGCAGCGACATCCTGCGCCAGGAGATCTTCGGACCCGTCGTCTCGATCGTGCGATTCTCGACCGAGGACGACGCGGTGCGCATCGCGAACGACACCGAGTTCGGTCTGGTCGCCTACGTCTACACGCGTGACCTGGCCCGTGGGCAGCGCATGATCGAGCGCCTGCAGACCGGCATGATGGGCCTGAACATGGGCGTCATCTCGAACGCGGCGGCTCCCTTCGGCGGTGTGAAGCAGTCGGGGATCGGTCGCGAGGGCGGATTCGAGGGCATCCATGAGTACCTCAACACCAAGTACACGCTCACCCCGAACCCGTTCGCCTGAGCCATGACGCGCGACGCGGTCATCGTCGATGCCATCCGCACCCCCAGCGGTCGTGGAAAGCCGGGCGGAATGCTCTCGCACGTGCATCCCGTCGACCTGCTGGCCGACGTGCTGCGGCAGCTGGTCGAGCGCTCCGACCTGGATCCGGAGCTCATCGACGACGTGATCGGCGGATGCGTCAGCCAGATCGGCGAGCAGAGCTACAACACCGTGCGCAACGCCGTGCTTGCGGCCGGGTTTCCCGAGAGCATTCCCGGGGTCACGATCGACCGGCAGTGCGGGTCGAGCCAACAGGCTGCGGCCTTCGCTGCCCAGGGCGTGATCGCCGGAGCCTACGACGTCGTCATCGCCTGCGGCGTGGAGTCGATGAGCCGCGTGCCCCTCGGATCTTCACTTGCGGGCGCGTCGCGGAACGGCGAGGGCATCCGTCGGCGCTACCCCGACGGTCTCGTGAGCCAGGGCATCGCGGCCGAACTCATCGCGGCGCGGAACGGGTTCGAGCGCGAGGCACTCGACGCCTACGCCGCCGATTCGCATCGGCGAGCCGCGGTGGCATCCCAGGCGGGCGCCTTCAACGCCGAGCGCGTCGCGGTAGGCGGCGTGTCGGCCGAGCGCGACGAGACGGTGCGGGAGGCGACGACGGCCGAAGGCCTCGCCGGCCTCAAGCCCGCCTTCTACGACGCCGCGCTGGCGGAGCGCTTTCCCGAGATCGGCTGGCGCATCACCCCGGGCAACTCGTCGCCTCTCACCGACGGAGCCTCTGCAGCGCTCATCATGAGCGCAGAGCGCGCGGAAAGCCTCGGCCTACGCCCCCGGGCCCGGTTCCATTCCTTCGCTGTCACGGGAAGCGACCCCATCCTGATGCTCACCGGCGTCGTGCCGGCCACCCAGCGCATCCTTCAGCGCAGCGGACTGAGCATCGACGACCTCGACGCGTACGAGGTGAATGAGGCATTCGCCTCGGTTCCGCTGCTCTGGCTCGCCGAGACGGGCGCCGACCCCGAGCGACTGAATCCGCGCGGGGGAGCGATCGCGCTCGGGCACGCCCTGGGCTCCTCAGGCACGCGACTGCTGGCGACACTCGTGAACGAACTCGAGGCCAGAGGCGGGCGCTACGGGCTGCAGACGATGTGCGAGGGCGGCGGCATGGCCAATGCGGCCATCATCGAACGACTCTGACCATCATCTCCGAACCATCATCGAACGACTGAGGAAGGGCACGAACAGGCATGAGGATCCAGGGATCGAGCGCGATCGTCACGGGTGGTGCGTCGGGCCTCGGCCGCGGCACCGCATCCGTTCTGCACGCGGCGGGGGCACGCGTCGTGCTCGTCGACCTGCCGTCGTCACCGGGTGAGCAGGTGGCCGCGGAGTTCGGCGAGGGAGCCCGCTTCGTACCGGCGGATGTGACCGACCCCGACCAGGTGCAGGCGGCGATCGACGCCGCGCAGGAGTTCGGTCCTCTGCGCATCGCCGTCAACTGCGCGGGCATCGCCACGGCGGGCCGCACGGTCGGACGCGAGGGCCCGCTCCCGCTGGACGCCTTCGAGCGCACCATCCGCATCAACCTCATCGGAACCTTCAACGTCAGCCGGCTGGCCGCGGCGGCCATGGCGGCCGCCGAGCCCGTGGAACAACAGGATTTGCCCGGAGTGCCGCCGACGGCTGAGCGCGGCGTGATCATCAACACAGCGTCGGTCGCCGCCTTCGACGGTCAGATCGGCCAGGCGGCGTACGCCGCCTCGAAGGGTGGCGTCGCGGCCATGACGCTGCCGCTCGCGCGCGACCTCTCGAAGCTGCTCATCCGCGTTCTCACGATCGCACCCGGCATCATGCAGACTCCGATGATGGCCGGCATGCCCGCCGAGGTGCAGCGCTCCCTCGAGGAGTCGATCCCGCATCCCTCGCGCATGGGGACGGCGGCCGAGTACGCGGCGCTCGCCCGCCACATCATCGAGAACCCGTTGCTCAACGGCGAGACCATTCGCCTCGACGGGGCCATCCGGATGCAGCCCAAGTAAGGGCGAGACGCTGGAGCGAGCCGTCGTTGCTTCGACGGCTCGCCCCCGCTGACCGGATGCTGCTCAGACCGCCCCGGCGAGGCGGGCCTTGCGGGCGTCGCGGAGGGCCTCGACGGTGTCGTAGACGATGGCGAGAAGGGCGATCGCGACGATGAGGGTCCCGAGCCAGCTGCCGGCATCCGCCCCCTGCGGCCAGCCGAGCGCCGCGAAGAAGGCGGGGTTCAGCAGCGCGCCGGTCAGCGCGAGCCACGCCAGGGGGGCGAAGAAGGCGACGTCGATGAGGATGCGCACGGCAGTGAGGCCATACGTCCAGCGGCGGCGCGCGTAGACGGCGATCGTGAGCGCCACCTGCGCGAGCATGACGACGATGAGTGCGGGCAACCAGAAGCTCCAGAGGCGCGGGTCGATGACGGGTATCGGATCGCCGCTCGCGTTGTGGATGGGAGAGGCGAGTTGCTGCCACAGGATCGCGGCGATCACGAAGCCGCTCCAGACGATGCTTCCCACCAGGCCTGCGACGCCGACGCCGGTGTCGCGGGCATCCGGGTTGGGCAGCATCTCGGGCGTCCACGTCTCGCGGCCATTGCGATGCTGAGGCTGGCGCTCGAGGATGGCGAAGACGAGGGTCGTCCAGAATCCGAGGTGCACGGCGACCTGGATGGTGAGCGCGATGGCGCGGCCGATCGCATCCCCGATGCTGTCGCGCGCCAGCAGCTGCACCACGAACATGACCACGACGATGATCGGCAGCACGATGCTGTAGAGCATCACCAGAAGCCGGCGGTAATCGGGGAAGAGCGCGGGACCGATCAGGTGCAGCGGTCGGTCGGTATACGTGGCGGCAAGGCGATCGGGATCGCCGAGCGCGATGATCGCCTCGCGCTCCGGGTCGGCGGAGCCCTCTTCGCGCTTGGCGTCGGTGGTGTCGGCGACCAGCGCGCGCACCTCGCGTTCGAGTTCCTCGCGCTGGGTGCTGGGAACGCGGCGGCCGACGGCGTAGACGTAGCGGTCGGTGAGTGTTGCGGTCATGATTCGTCTCCGGAAGTGAGTGCGGTGATCGACTCGGCGATCGCCGCCCAGTCGGTCAGCAGGTTCTGTGCGAGAGCGAGGCCGGCCGCGCTGGTCTGGTAGAACTTGCGCGGTCGCGCCTCGTCGGTGTTCCAGCTGCTGGAGAGGTAGCCCTGCTTCTCGAGGCGTCGAAGCAGGGGATAGAGGGTGCCGGCGTCGGTGGAAAAGCCGAGGCTCTCCAGTCGCTCAAGCAAGGCATAGCCGTAGTCGGGCGAACGCAGGCTCAGCAGGCAGGCGAGCACCACGGTGCCGCGGCGCAGCTCTTGGAGATGTCCTGCGGTTGCGTCATCCGGTTGCATGTGACTCACAATACTGTGTGACACACACTATTGCAATGGGCATAATGTTATGCGACCGGGAAGGCACCCTACGACGCTTCGACAGGCTCAGCGAACAGGGGTGAGCTGAGCGCGAAGGTCCAGTTCCCTGAGCTTGTCGAAGGGCCCTGTGGTGCCCGCCGAGGCGACCATCCCGTTCCCTGAGCCTGTCGAAGGGACGTGCCGTGTGCGCCCGGGCGACCATCCCGGTCCCTGAGCCTGTCGAAGGGCCGTGCCCCGTCAGCTCGTGGCGTGCGCCTCCAGGAAGGCGTACACCTCCGCGTCGTCGACCCCCGGGAAGGTTCCCGACGGCAGCGGGGAGAGGATCTGCGCGTGCAGCCGCGCGCTCGGCCAGGCCTGGCCGGCCCAGCGCTCGGCGAGTTCCGCCGGAGCGCGCCGGCAGCACGACTCGTCGGGGCAGCGCGAGAGCGCCCGCACGGTGGTCTCGCGCCCGCGGAACCACTTGGCCTCACTGAACGGCACGCCCACCGAGATCGAGAACTCGCCCCCAGCGCCCGCGCGGCCGGCCGCATCCGTTCGGCCGGTCTGAGTGGCGCACCAGTACGTGCCCGCCGGCGTGTCGGTGTACTGGTAGAACTCAGTGGTTCGGTTCGTGTGCGTGAAGGCGCTGCGCGCGCTCCACTTCTTGCAGACCCACTGGCCCTCGATGGATCCCGTCACGTCCGTCGGCAGTGGAAGGTCGTCGTTCTCGTAGCCCTTCAGCAGGGCGCCGTCCTCCTTCACCCGCAGGAAGTGCACCCGCATGTCGAGATGCGCCGTCGCGAGGTTCGTGAAGCGCAGGGCAGCCGCCTCGTGGGTGACGCCGAAGGCATCGCGGAAGTCCTCGATCGCGAGGCGCTTCTCTTTCTTGGCCGACTGGAGGAAGGCGACGCTGGCCTGCTCGGGCATGAGGCAGCAGGCGGCGAAGTAGTTGATCTCGAGCCGCTGCTGCAAGAACTCCGCGTAGCTGGCCGGCTTCTCATGGGCGAGCACGCGGTGGGCGAGGGCCTGGAGCGCCATCGACCGCAGCCCGTGCCCGCCGGGGATGGATGCCGGGGGCAGGTAGATGCGGCCGTTCGCGATGTCGGTGATCGATCGAGTGGAGTCGGGAAGGTCGTTCACGTAGATGAGCTGGAAGCCGAGCTGCTCTGCCATCACGCTCACCTCGCGGTGCGTCAGCGCGCCGGCCTGGTGCCCGGCCGCGCGCACACGGTCCTCGGCGAGACGCTCGATCTCGGGGAGGTGGTTGTCGTGCTGGCGCATCCGTTCGCGGAGTTCGGTGTTGGCCCGGCGAGCCTCCTCTGGCGTCGCGATGGCCTCGGACGCACGTCGTTGCAGCTCTCGATAGAGCCCGAGCACAGCCTCGATGGCCTCGTCGGGAAGGGCGCGCGTCGGCTTGATGCGCGGCAGGCCGAGCGCGCCATAGAGCGACGAGCGCTGCACGGTTGCCAACTCGATCTCGAGGGCGGCCCGGGCGTTGGGTGCCTCGGGCGAGAGCAGTGCGGGGACGGTGATGCCGAGAGCATCCGCGATTGACTGCAGTGCTCCTACTCGAACCTCGCGCTTGCCGTTCTCGATGAGCGAGAGCTGGCTACCGGCCATGCCGATGCGCTCGCCGAGGGCGTCGAGAGTGAGTCCGCGCTCGATGCGATGGTGCCGGATGCGGTGGCCGAGCGTCTCCAACTCCGCGCTGCGCTGCGTCATGCCTTAACCATACGGAAAGATCACCCGTTCTTAACACTGTTCTCCTGTGCCCGAGCCGCTAATACTGCTGGACGCTTAAATTCGACGGCAGGCACAGCAGACGGAGGGTGAGACCGTGACCATTTCAGAGACAGCCACACGTGCGGCATCCGGGGAGCCCGACGACATCCGGAACCCACCGCTCACCACCGGGACCACCGATACCGCCCTACGCGCATGGGTCGCCGAGATCGCCCGACTCACCGAACCCGACGCGATCATCTGGTGCGATGGCTCTCTGGCCGAGGCCGACCGTCTCACCAAGCAGTTGGTACGCGAGGGCAAGCTCATCCGGCTGAACCCCGAGTGGCGCCCGAACAGCTACCTCGCCCGAACCGATCCGGACGATGTCGCCCGGGTCGAGGATCGCACCTTCATCTGCTCCGAGAGCGAGGTCGACGCGGGACCGACCAACAACTGGCGGGAGCCCGCCGCCATGCGCGTTGAACTGCGGCAGGTGTTCGCCGGGTCGATGCGCGGTCGCACCCTCTACGTGGTGCCGTTCTCGATGGGGCCGCTCGGCGGTCCGATCTCGCATCTCGGGGTGCAGCTCACCGACTCGCCGTACGTCGTGCTCTCGATGGGTGTCATGACGCGGATGGGCGACGCGGTCTACCGCCTCATCGAGAACGGGGAGACCTGGGTGCGCGCCGTGCACAGCGTCGGAGCGCCGCTTCGGGACGGCCACGGCTTCCCGCGTGCGGACGTCGAGTGGCCGTGCAACCCGACCAAGTACATCGTGCAGTTTCCCGATACGCGGGAGATCTTCTCGTACGGCTCCGGCTACGGCGGAAACGCGCTGCTCGCCAAGAAGTGCTTCGCGCTGCGGATCGCCTCGGTGATGGCGCGCGACGAGGGCTGGCTCGCCGAGCACATGCTGTTGATCAAGGTCACGTCTCCGCAGGGTCGCGTCCACCATGTAGCCGCGGCCTTCCCGTCGGCGTGTGGAAAGACCAACCTCGCGATGCTGCGTCCCAGCATCCCCGGGTGGAGCGTGGAGACCATCGGCGATGACATCGCCTGGATGCGACCCGGCGACGACGGCCGGCTCTACGCGATCAATCCCGAGGCCGGGTTCTTCGGTGTGGCCCCCGGTACCGGCGAGACGACCAATCCCACCGCCGTGCAGACGCTCTGGGGCAACACCATCTTCACCAATGTGGCTCTGCGTCCGGACGGCGACGTCTGGTGGGAGGGCCTCACGCCCACGCCGCCCGAGCAGCTGACGGACTGGCGGGGCAACCCGTGGACGCCCGCCTCTGGTGGGCCGGCAGCGCATCCGAATTCCCGGTTCACGGTATCGGCGGCGCAGTGCCCCTCGATCGCCGACGACGCCCAGGCCTTCGCCGGCGTACCCGTCGACGCCATCATCTTCGGCGGCCGTCGGGCGACGAACGTGCCTCTCGTGGCGCAGGCGCGCGGCTGGAACCACGGAGTGTTCATGGGCGCCACCATCTCGTCGGAGCAGACCGCAGCCGCGGAGGGGACCGTCGGCGAGCTGCGCCGCGACCCGTTCGCCATGCTGCCGTTCTGCGGCTACAACATGGCCGACTACTGGGCCCACTGGGTGAGGATGGGGCGAACGCTGGGTCATGCGGCTCCGGCGATCTTCCAGGTGAACTGGTTCCGCAAGGGCGAGGACGGCGGATACCTGTGGCCCGGGTTCGGGGAGAACGCCCGGGTGCTCGAGTGGATCGTGCGTCGGCTGGAGGGAACGGCGGACGCCGTCGACACGCCGATCGGCCTGCTGCCGCAGCCCGGCTCCCTCGACGTCGACGGCCTCACCCTCGCGCCGGACGCGCTCGAGGCGCTGTTCGAGGTCGACCCCGATTCGTGGCTCGAGGAGTGCCGGCTCACCGAGGAGTTCTTCGACAGCTTCGACGGGCGCGCTCCGGCCGCCCTGCGGGCCGAGCTGGCGAGCATCCGTTACCGGCTCGCCGAGGCACTGCCCGCGCTCGACTGAGTGCGGCGAGTGCCCCGCGGGGCGGAGGACCGAGCAGGTACGGGCTACGCGGCGCTGAGCTCTGCGAGCTTCTGCTCGATGACGGATGCCGCGTCGTCGATGAGCTCCTCGCTGATGACGACGCTGGGAAGGAAGCGCAGCACGCTGTCCCAGCTTCCGGCGTCGAGCACGATCACGCCGTTGGCCGCGGCATGACGGATGACGGCGGTCAGGGCCTCGGGGTGGGGGCGGGTCGTTCCGGGGTGCACGAGCTCGGCACCCCACATCGCGCCCTTGCCGCGCACCTCGCCGATCACGGAGTACTTCTGCGCCCAGTCGCCGATGCGGTCGCGGAACGCCCGCTCCACGCGCTGTGCCTGCTCGATGAGGCCATCGCGCTCGACGAGGTCGAAGACGGCCAGCGCGGCCGCGGTCGAGACCGGGTTGCCGCCGAAGGTGCCGCCGATGCCTCCGGGCTGCACCGCATCCATGACGTCGGCGCGTCCGGTGACCGCGGCGAGCGGGAAGCCGCCGGCGATGCCCTTCGCCGTCGTGACGAGGTCGGGTACGACGCCGAAGTGCTCGATGGCGTACCAGGCGCCGGAACGGGCGATTCCCGACTGGATCTCGTCGGCCACGAAGAGGATGCCGTTCTCGGTGCAGAACGCCGAGAGCGCCTCGAAGTAGCCGTCGCCGGGGATGACGATGCCGCCGTCGCCCTGGATGGGCTCGACGAAAAGGGCGGCCAGCTCGGTCGCGCCGATGTGGGTCGTGATGTAGTCGATGGTGCGGGCCGCCGCATCCGCCCCGCTGAGGCCGTCGCGGAAGGGGTAGCTGGAGGGCACGCTGAAGATGTCGCCGGGGAAGGGTCCCATGCCGGCACGCTCGGGCCAAGGGCGGTACGTCATCGCCATGGTGAGGTTCGTGCGCCCGTGGAAGGCGTGGTCGAGCGCTGCGATGGCCCGGCGGCCGGTGAACTTGCGGGCGATCTTCACCGCGTTCTCGACCGCTTCAGCCCCCGAGTTCACGAGGATCGAGTGCTTCTCGAAGTCGCCCGGGGTGATCTCGGCGAGCTTCTGCGCGACGCGCACGTAGTTCTCGTACGGGGTGACGGTGAACAGCGTGTGCGTGAGCTTGCTCGCCTGGGCGGCGGCGGCCGCGGCGACATCCGGATGTGCGTGGCCGATGGTGGTCACGCCGATGCCGCAGCCGAGGTCGATGAGCTGGTTGCCGTCGACGTCGACGAGGATCGCGCCCGAGCCGTGGTTCATGAAGATGTCGGCGAGGGTGCCCGCGCCGCGGGAGACGTAGCGCCGACGCAGCTCGAGGAGCTCCTGGGACTTGGGACCGGGAAGGTCGGTGACGAGCTTGCGTTCCTGAGGCACGGAGAATCCCATGCATCGACCCTACGCCGCCGCGCTCTCCAGCCGAAAAGCGAGGCGATCGCGGCGGGCGATCTCCGAAAAGCGAGGCGATCGTGGCGGGAGATCTCCGAAAAGCGAGGCGATCTTCGCGAACGACCGGGCGTGTCGCGTCCGCGAACGGCGTGTCGGCTGGAATCGCCTCGCTTTTCGGAATGTCCTCGCTTCTCGGGAGGGCGCGGGTCAGACCAGGAGCTGGTGCTTCGCGAGGTCGCGGTACAGGGGAGTGGACTGCACGAGCTCCGAGTGCGTTCCCGTTCCGATCACGCGGCCGTGGTCGAGCACCACGATCTGGTCGCTGTCGACGACGGTCGAGAGCCGGTGCGCGATCACGATCAGGGTGCGGTCCTCGGCGACGGCGTCGATCGCCTCGCGCATCTTCTGCTCGTTGACGCCGTCGAGGCTCGAGGTCGACTCGTCGAGCAGCAGGATGGGCGCAGCCGCCAGCAGTGCACGACCGATGGCCAGGCGCTGGCGCTCCCCGCCCGAGAGCATGATGCCGTCCTCGCCGACGGGGGCATCCAGTCCGGCCGGGTCACGGTCCAGAACCTCGCCGAGGTTCACGGCGTGCAGCACCTCGATGCAGTCGGCGTCGCTCGCGTCGGGGGCGGCGAGCAGGAGGTTGTCGCGCAGGGTTCCGGCGAGCACGGGGGCGTCCTGCTCGACGTATCCGATCTGCGCTCGCAGTTCGGTGCGGCTGAGGGAGCGGATGTCGAGACCGCCGAGACGCACGACACCGTCGGTGGGGTCGTAGAAGCGCTCGACGAGGGCGAGCACGGTGCTCTTCCCCGCGCCGGAGGGGCCGACGAGTGCCGTGCGTCGGCCGCGTGGAACCTCGAACGAGACGCCGTTCAGCACAGCGGGGCGCTCGTGCGCGGCATCCGTCGTCGCCTCGGAGCGCGACTCGGCCTCGGAGAGGGCCTCGATCGACCAGTCGGTCTCGGTGAGCTCGTCGAGCTCGACGATCGGGTTCGCGCTCGCCGTTGGTGAATCGGACGGCTCCTCGACGACGGGCGCCGCGGGGTAGGAGAAGCGCACGTTGTCGAACGAGATCGCCGAAGCATCCGGCAACAGGCCGGAATTGGCCGGTCCGACCATGATGGCGTGGGGCGCGATGTCGCGATCGAAGGTGTCCTCATCGGGAAGGTCGAGCACCTCCTGAATGCGGCCGAGCGCGCCGAGTGCCTGGTTCACGGCCGTGAGCGCGCCGAAGGCCTGTCCGAGCGGCATGATCAGCATGAACAGGAACAGGATGAAGGCCACGAGGCTCGCAACGGTGATGGCGCCGCTCGCCACGCGGAACCCACCGACGCCGAGCACCACGAGGAACGAGACCTGCAGGGCGATGCCGGCCACCGGAACGATGAGCGCCGAGATCTTCGCGACCCGGATGCCCATCTGCCAGGCGCCCTCGGCCGCGCCGACCGTGCTCTCGATCTCGCGCTGGGTGGCGTTGGAGGCGCGGATGGCGCGCACGGAGCTGATGGCCCGCTCGACGGCGGATGCGAGCTCGCCCACCTTGTCCTGCGCAGCCCGGGACGCCTCCCGCACGCGGCGGGAGAGCAGGGTGACCGACACGATCGCGACGGCGATCACGAGCACCGTGAGGCCGAGCAGCACGGGGTCGATGACGAGCATCGCGATGAGCGCGCCGACGAAGGTCAACGCACCGCCGATCGCCTCGACGAGACCCTGCGTGAGCACGGCACGCAGCAGGGTCGTGTCACTGCCGACCCGCGAGACGAGGTCGCCGGTGCGACGGCGGTCGAACTCCGAGATCGGCAGGTTCAGGATGCGCGCGATCAGCCGCCGCCGGCTCGAGAGCACGACGCCCTCACCCGTGCGCTGCAGCAGGTAGTGCTGGTAGCCGCTGAGCAGGCCCGAGACCACCACGAGCGCCACGAGCGCCCAGACGAGGCCGCCGAGCGGGCTGCCCTTCTGTACGGCGGTGATCACCTGGCTGACGAGCAGCGGCTGGCCGAGGCTCGCGGCGGCGAGCAGCACGCTCAGCACGATGACGAAGGCGATGATGCCCTTCTGCTCGAACAGGTAGGGCAGCAGCTGCCCGAAGCTCGCACGCGGCCCCGATTCGGAGCTGCGGCGCAGGCCGCGCGTGGTGCGCGGCGAGTCGGTGGTGGTTGACATGCTTCTATCCTTCTCGACGGATGCCATGAGCTTGCTGAGTGCGCTGGGTGGCTCGGTTCGAGGTCAGCGTCGTCCGTGCTTCTTGTGCGCGGCCTGACGACTCACGCCGAGGGCGTCGGCGATCGCGTGCCACGAGTAACCGGCGACCCGCGCGCGCCGCACCGCGGCGGATTCGGCCCGCTCGAGGTCGCGGCGGGTCTGAGTGATGGTGCGCAGGGTCGCGATCGGCTCGGCGTCGCCGAACTCTCCACTCAGGGTGTGGGGCAACTGGGTGCTCATGGCGTCAACCGTAATTGACGCGCTTTCATCCGTCAATCTAGGTTGACGGATGTTCGCGCTGGGCTTAGGGGTCGCCGTTCTTCAGTTCGGCGAAGTTTCCGGGTCGCTTCCGGCGGAGTTCCGACGGGTGGGGGTCCCGCCCAAAGATGCCCACCGACCCCCGGACCCCCACCCGTCGGAACCCCGCCTCGGGTGCTGGTCGCCTTCGGCCCGTGCCGGCGAGTCGGCGCGCTCCCGCGCGTCAGCGGGTGGTGGCGCCCGGACTCGCGAGCACGGATGCCGCCACCGCATGGCCGCGCAGGCAGGCATCCGCCAGCGTGGTGCCGGCCAGGCGGGCCGCCAGGAAGCCGGCGGCGAAGGCGTCACCGGCGCCCGTCAGATCGCGGATGCTCTCCACCGGGTCGACCGCGACCTCGGCGAGCCGGGTTCCGTCGCGCCATACGGTCGTCGGCTGCGGCCCGTTCTTCACCACCAGCGTGGTGGCGGCCGGCACGCGCGATTGCACGAGAGCGGCCTCCGCGGCATTGGCGAGCAGCAGGTCGGGAGCGATGCGCTCGAGGAGGTGGGCGTACTCGTCGAGCCCGATGGTGTTCAGCAGGCCCGTCGAAGAGGCGTCGAGCGAGATCGAGCCACCCGCCGCGCGCACGGCCGCGAGCATCCGCAGGATCTCGGACCGCATCGGTTCCCGCTCCAGGCCGTAGCTCGGCGCGTGCAGGTGCGCCAGGTTCGCGAGCCAGCCCGGGTCGACGTGGTCCAGCAGCGCGGATGCGCCGCGGTCGGGGAACATCGTGCGTTCCCCCACCACGTCGATGAGCAGCACGACGGCTCCCGTGACGCCGTGGCGCTGCACCCGCACGTCGACGCCGTGGCCCGTGAGCTCCGTCTCGAGTGCGTCGCCTGCGGCATCCGTTCCCACGGAGCCGATGAATCGCGTCGGCACCAGGGAGCCCGCGAGCGCCGCGACGTTCGCGCCACTGCCTCCGCGCGAGCGGAAGACGCGCGAGGCGGTGTCGGTGGCGGGGCGGAGCGGTTCATCGAGCCAGACGACGATGTCTTCGACGCTGTCGCCGACGACGCCGAGCACCGCCTCCGTCACCGGCGCCTCACTCACCGCCTCAGTCACGGGCGGCGAGGGCGAGGGCGACTTGCGCGCCGAGTTCGACGTTGCCGCGGTAGACCTCGAGGTTCACGTCGAGGCTCTTGCCCTGGGTCTCGCGCTGCAGGTAGTCGAGCAGGAACGGCGTGATGTCGTGGCCGGTGATGCCCTGATCCGTCGTGGCGGCAAGTGCCGCGGCCAGCACCTTCTCGTGCAGGTCGGGATCCAACTGAAGATGGGCCGCGACCGGGTTCGCGATGAGGACGGCGGCCTGCAGGCCGAGCGCGTCTCGGGCGCGGATGACGTCGGCCGCCTCGGCGGCGCTCTCGATCCGATGCTCGATGCGGTGGCCGGAGTCGGCCACGTAGAAGCCGGGGTAGGCGTTCGTGCGGTAGCCGACGATGGGGATGTTGAGCGTCTCGATGCGCTCGAGCGTCGCCCCGATGTCGAGGATCGACTTGACGCCCGCGCTGACGAGCGCGATCGGCGTGCGGGCGAGGGTGCCGAGGTCGGCGGACTCGTCGAAGCTCTCGCTCGCCCCGCGGTGCACGCCACCTAGACCGCCCGTGGACATGGCGCGGATGCCGGCGGCATGCGCCAGGAAGGCGGTAGCGGCGACGGTGGTGCCCGCATCCAGGCCCCGCATCGCGAGGAACGGCAGGTCGCGCACGCTCGCCTTGACGCTGGGAACCGTGCACAGCCGCTCGAGCTCGTCGTCGCTGAGGCCCACCGTGGGTACGCCCGCTACGACGCCGATCGTGGCCGGCACCACTCCGGCCTGCCGGATGAGAGCCTCGGCCTGCCTGCCCACCTCGAGGTTGCGCGGCCGGGGGAGCCCGTGGGTGAGGATGGTGGTCTCGAGGGCGAGTACGGGCGCCCCGTCGGAGACGGCAGCCCGCACCTCCTCCGAGACGGCGACGGCACTGCGCTGCTGAACCATTCCGCCATGCTACGGCGGCGCGGATGCTGCGTCAGCCCCGCGCTCGGGCGACGCTTCTGAGCGCCGAGAACGCAAAAACCGAGGGTGCGGGTGCCTGACACCCTTCTCTCCTGCGGGTTCGGTGTGGCTGCACCCTCGGTTTCTGCGGGTTCGGGGTGCTGCGATCGCGAAGCGGCGTCGCCGGGGTCGGCTAGCGTGGGAGCGTGTCTGATGCCGTCGTCGTCGCCGAGAACCTCGTCAAGGTCTATAAGGACTTCACCGCCGTCGACGGAATCTCGTTCGAGGTCGCGCCAGGGGAGTCCTTCGGACTCCTCGGTCCCAATGGCGCGGGGAAGTCGACCACCATGAGAATGGTCGGCGCCGTCTCCACCCGAACGTCGGGCGAGTTGCGCATCCTCGGCCTCGACCCCGACCGCTTCGGGCCCGAGATCCGCTCGCTGCTCGGCGTCGTGCCGCAGGCCGACAACCTCGACACCGAGTTGCGGGTTCGCGAGAACCTGCTCGTCTACGGCCGCTACTTCGGCCTGCCGGCGCGGAAGGTCGCTGCCCGCGCCGACGAACTGCTCTCCTTCGCCCAGCTCGAAGACAAGGCCAAGGCGAAGGTCGACGACCTGTCGGGCGGCATGAAACGCCGACTGACCATCGCGCGCGCCCTCATCAACGACCCGCGCATCCTGCTGCTCGACGAGCCGACGACGGGCCTGGACCCGCAGGCCCGCCACATCCTCTGGGACCGCCTGTTCCGGCTGAAGGAGCAGGGCACGACGCTGCTGCTCACGACCCACTACATGGACGAGGCCGAGCAGCTCTGCGACCGGCTCGTGGTGGTCGACAAAGGCCGCATCATGGCCGAGGGCTCGCCCGCGCAGCTCATTCGCACGTACTCCACCCGCGAAGTTCTCGAGCTGCGCTTCGGCAGCGACCGCAACGCCGAGGTCGCGGCCCGGCTCGCCGACGTGGGCGAGAGGGTGGAAGTGCTTCCCGATCGCATCCTCATCTACAGCGACGACGGCGAGGCGGAACTCGTGCGGGTGACCGAGGCCGGGCTGCGCCCGCTGACGAGCCTCGTGCGCCGCTCGAGCCTCGAAGACGTCTTCCTCAGGCTCACCGGCCGGAGCCTCATCGAATGAGCATCGCGCAGCCTTCGACGACGGATGCGGCCCGCGCCATCGCGGCCGCCGCCCGCCCCCGCCGATTCGGCGCCTGGTACGTCGCCCTGCACCGGCTTCGCGTCATGCGCAGCTACGGCGGAACCATCCTCGCCAGCAGCATCGGCTCGCCCATCATCTACCTCTACGTTCTGGGAGTCGGACTGGCCGGCCTCATCGACGCCAACCTGGGCGACGAGTCGATCGACGGGGTGGGCTACCTCGTCTTCGTCGCGCCCGCGCTGCTGGCGAGCGCCGCCATCACCGCGGCGGCCGAGGAGTTCACCTACCCCGTCATGGTCGGCTACAAGTGGAACCCCACCTTCTCGGGCATCGCCTCCTCGCCCATCCGACCGCCCCAGATCGTCGGTGGCCTGGTCATCTCGGTGGCCCTGCGCATGGCGCTCACCTGCGTTCTCTACTTTCTGCTCATGCTCGCCTTCGGCGCGGTGCCGTCGCCCACCGGCGTGCTCATGCTGCCGGCGGTGGTGTTGACGGGGATGGCGTTCGGCGCGGTGCTGATGGCCTACAGCTCGACGATCGAGGAGGACACCGGCCAGCTCTCGATCGTCATGCGCGTCGTGGTGCTGCCGATGACGCTGTTCTCGGGCACCTTCTTCCCGCTCGCACAGCTTCCCCTCGCCGTGCAGTGGATCGGCTGGATCTCGCCGCTCTGGCATGGAGCGCAGCTGGCCCGCATCGCATCGTTCGGCTACTCGGAGCCGCTCTGGCTCACCCTCGTGCACGTTCTCTACCTGCTCGGGATGCTGGCCGCCGGCTGGATCATCTCCCGGCGCATCGCCGCACGGAGGCTGAACTCATGACGCAGGTGCGCGAGACGGCGCTCGTGCCGAGCAGCCTGGACCAGCGGCCGCTGCGCGCGTTGTACGGGCGCAATGCGCGGGCCGTGGTGTTCCGCGGCTGGCGTGCCACGCGCAGCACCAACTGGGTCGTGATGCTGAGCGGCGTCTTCGAGCCCATCTTCTACCTGCTCTCCCTCGGCGTGGGGCTCGGCGGGCTCGTAGGAAAGATCACGACCGACAGCGGCGCCTCCATTCCCTATCCTGCATATATCGCTCCGGCGCTGCTGGCGGTGGCGGCGATGAACGGCGCGATCTACGACTCGACGTGGAACGTGTTCTTCAAGATGCAGTACGCGAAGCTCTACGAGGGGATGCTGTCGACCTCCCTTGGGCCGCTGGATGTCGCGCTCGGCGAGATTGTGCTCGCGCTCTTGCGCGGCGCCCTCTACGCGGTCGGCTTCATGCTGGTGATGCAGGCCCTCGGCCTGAACCTGTCGTGGTGGGCGCTGCTCGCCCTGCCCGCCGTGCTCATGATCGCGTTCGGCTTCGCGAGTTTCGGCATGGGCGTCACGAGCTACATGAAGACGTTCCAGCAGATGGACATCATCAACTTCGTGATGCTGCCGATGTTCCTCATCTCCGGAACCTTCTATCCACTGAGCGTCTACCCGCCGGTTCTGCAGTGGATCGTTCAGGCGCTTCCCCTGTGGCACGGTGTGGCCTTGGTGCGCGGGCTGACCACCGGCGACGTGAGCTGGGGGCTGCTCTGGCATGTGCTCTACTACGCCGTGATGATCCTCGTCGGTCTTGTCTTCACGACGCGGCGGCTGCGGACGCTCTTCCTCGACTGAGATCGGAGTGGCTGCCGACCCACCTATGCGAAAGGGGCGGATACTGCGCGAAACGCGGCATCCGCCCCTTTTCATCACTCCGCTCAGCGGTCGATGTCGATGTCCTTGGTCTCGCGGCTGACGAGCAGTGCGATGAGCGTGAGCACGGCCATCACCGACAGGTAGACCCCGACCCAGAACGGGCTGCCATCGCCGGCGGCCCAGAGCGCCACGGCGATGAACGGCGCGACGGCGGCTCCCAGGATCGACGCGACGTTGTACGAGATGCCGGAGCCCGTGTAGCGCACGTTCGTGGGGAACAGCTCGGGCAGCAGGGCTCCCATCGGCCCGAACGTCATTCCCATGAGGCTGAACCCGATGATGAGCCAGAGCATGACGCCGACGAATCCGGCGCCGAGCAGCGGTACCCAGACTAGACCGAACACGATGATGCCCAGGGTGACCCAGATCAGGGTGCGGCGACGGCCCCAGCGATCGGCCCACGGCCCCGAGAGCAGCGTGAACAGGCCGAAGAAGACGACACCGGCGATGAGCATCAGCACGAACGTGTTGTACGAGTAGCCGAGGCCGGGCTGGGCGCCCTCGGCGGCTTCGATGGGCGCGCGGCCGTAGCTCAGCGAGAAGGTGGTCATGAGGTAGAACAACACGTAGGTGGCGAGCATGAAGAAGGTGCCGAGGATGAGCTCACGCCAGTTGTTGCGGAAGACGGCGGCGAGGGGCACCTTGCGGATGGCGCCCTTCTCGCGCACCGCCGTGAAGGCGGTGCTCTCCACCAGTCGCAGCCGCACCCAGAGGCCGACGGCGACCATGACCACCGAGAACAGGAACGGGATGCGCCAGCCCCAGTCCAGGAACGCGGCCGACGGCGTCGACGGGTCATCGCTCGGCAGAACCGCGGCGATGATGAGGAAGAGCCCGTTGGCGATGATGAAGCCGATGGGCGCACCGAGCTGCGGGAACGTGCCGTACCAGGCGCGCTTGCCCTTCGGCGCGTTCTCGGTTGCGACCAGCGCCGCGCCGCTCCATTCGCCGCCGAGGGCGAAGCCCTGTGCCAACCGCAGGATGACGAGCAGCAGGGGAGCGAACCAGCCCACCGCCGTGTAGGTGGGGAGCAGGCCGATGGCGAAGGTCGCGACGCCCATGGTCAGCAGCGCGCCGACGAGGGTGACCTTTCGGCCGCGCTTGTCGCCGAGGTGGCCGAAGAACACGGCCCCGAGGGGGCGCGCGACCATCGCGGCGCCGAACACGGCGAAGGATGCGAGCAGTGCGGTCGTCGCGTCGCCGGTGGGGAAGAAGAGATGCGGGAAGACCAGGACGGCCGCCGTCGCGTAGACGTAGAAGTCGTAGAACTCGATCGTGGTCCCGATGAGGCTCGCCAGCACCACGCGCGAGCGCGGGTTGGCGGGCAGGGCTGCGGACGCGAGCTCAGCTGCTGAGATCGACATGAGGTGCTGTACTCCAAGGGAAGGCGGGATGACGCATCCGCACCGGGTCGGGTTCACCGGTCTGGCGGTGCGTCACGTGAAGAGCCGTCGCTTGTGGCAACCCGACCACGTTACGCCCGCGTACCCCTGCATTGCCAATCGGGGGACACCACCGAGCCTCAGGCGCGCAGCGCTCGCAGCACCCGCGCCGTCGCGATGGCGGCCTCGGCGGCCTCGGCCCCCTTGTCCTCCTTCGAGCCCGGCAGGCCGGCGCGATCGATGCCCTGCTGTTCGTCGTCGAGGGTCAGCACCCCGAACCCGACGGGCTTGCCGGCATCGATGGCCACGCGGGTGAGCCCGTCGGTCGCGGCGGCCGAGACGTACTCGAAGTGCGGCGTGCCTCCCCGGATGATGACGCCGAGCGCCACCACCGCGTCGGCGCCGGCGTCGAGGGCCGCTTTGGCGGCGACGGGCAGCTCAAAGCTGCCCGGAACGCGCACGAGGCGGTAGGAGGCACCCGACGCCTCGAGCGCGCGGGTCGCGCCGGCGATGAGGCCGTCGCTGATCTGCGTGTGCCACAGGCCGGCGACGATCACCACGTTCAGGCCGGTGCCGTCCGTGTCGAGGGTGGGGGAGCCTGCTCCGCTCATGATGCGTGTCCTTCCAGAAGGGTTTCGTTACTCAGTTCGGCGGCCGCGTCCAGAAGCTGGTCGGCCGCGATGGTGTGGCCCATGCGCTCGCGCTTGGTCTCGAGGTAGCCCTCGTTGAAGGCGCCCACGCCGACCACGAGCGGAACGCGTTCGAGCACGCGCACGCCGCGCTCCTCGAGCTGGCGCACCTTCTCGGGGTTGTTGGTGAGCAGCCGAACGGAACGGATGCCCATGTCCTCGAGGATGGCCGTCGCCGCGCCGTAGTCACGGGCATCCGCGGGCAGGCCGAGCGCGAGGTTGGCGTCGAGCGTGTCGAGGCCGTCCTCCTGCAGCCGGTAGGCGCGCAGCTTGTTGATCAGGCCGATGCCGCGGCCCTCGTGGCCGCGCAGGTAGATGACGACGCCTCCGTCGCGCTGGATGGTGTCGAGCGCGGTGTCGAGCTGCGGGCCGCACTCGCACTTGAGCGATCCGAACGCCTCGCCGGTCAGGCACTCCGAGTGCACGCGGATGAGGGCGCCCTCCGGCGCAGGATCACCGGCGACGATGGCGACATGGTCTGCACCGGTCTGGCGGTCGCGGTACGCGCGCACCTTGAAGGGGCCGTGGGAGGTGGGAACCGTCGTCTCCACCTCGAAATCCACGCGCGAGGACTCGGGGATCGGCACGACGATCGGCACGTCGGTGTCGCAGTGCCACTGCTGCAGCCAGTCCACGATCGCGGCAACGGTCGTCACGGGAAGGTTCTCGCGCTCGCCGAGCTCGATGAGCCCGGGCAGGCGCATCATCTCGCCGTCATCGGCCACGATCTCGCCGATGACGCCGACCGGGGAGAGGCCCGCGAGCTTCATGAGGTCGACCGCGGCCTCGGTGTGCCCGCCGCGCTGGCGCACGCCGCCGTCGACCGCGCGCAGCGGGAGCACGTGCCCGGGGCGGATGAGGCTCTCCGGCGAGGATGCCGGATCGGCCAGCACACGCAGGGTGTGAGCGCGGTCGGCGGCGCTGATGCCCGTGGAGAGCCGGTCGGTCGCATCGACGGTGATCGTGTACGCGGTACCGTGGGAGTCCTGGTTCTGCTGCGTCATGAGGGGCAGCTCGAGCCGGTCGGCGAACTCGTTGGGCATCGGGGCGCACAGGAAGCCCGAGGTGTGGCGCACCATCCAGGCGATCCACTCCTGGCTGGCGAGCTCGGCCGCCATGATGGCGTCGCCCTCGTTCTCCCGTGCCTCATCGTCGGCCACGATGACGGGCTTGCCTGAGCGCAGTGCGTCGAGGACTTCTGGGATGGTCGCGAGACTCATCGTGTGCTCCCTTCGATGGCCGGCTCGGTCGAGAAGACCGAGGACGGCAGGGTGTGTTGGTCGCCCTCAGGGGCGCCGAGTGACAGCATCCGCTGCACGTGGCGGGCCAGGATGTCGGTCTCGATGTTGACGAGATCGCCCACCACGCGCTCGCCGAGCGTGGTCGCTGAGAGCGTCTCGGGGATGAGCGAGACCTCGAACCAGCCGTCGGAGAGCCCGCCGCCGACGGCGCTGACGGTGAGCGAGGTGCCGTCGACCGCGATCGAGCCCTTGTCGACGACGAGGGGCGCGTGCTGTTCGTCGAGGCTGAACCGAACGACGCGCCAGGCGCTGCCCTCGGTGATGGACAGCACGCGGGCGGTGCCGTCGATGTGGCCCTGCACGATGTGGCCGCCGAGCCTGTCGCCGACCGCTGCCGCGCGCTCGAGGTTGACCGCCGATCCCGGGTGGACCGCCCCGAGCGCCGAGACGGCCAGGGTCTGGGCCATGACGTCGGCCGTGAAGGTCTCCTCGGTGAAGTCCACCACCGTGAGGCACACCCCGCTGACGGAGATGGAGTCTCCGTGATGCACGTCGCTCAGCACCAGCGGGCCGCGCACGGTGACGCGGGCCGAGTCGCCGGAGCGCTCGACGGCCTCGATACGCCCGATCTGCTCGATGATTCCGGTGAACATGGTGGTCCTCTCAGTTCTTGGGTCGGGCGAGGAGCACGATGTCCTCGCCGAGTCGGTCGACGCCGGTCAACTCCAGGCGCATGGCGTCGCCGATCGTGTCGACGCCGATGTCACCGATGGCCGTCTTCGGCCCGCCGATGAGTGCGGGCGCGAGATAGACGAGCACCTGGTCCACGAGCCGCTCGGCGAGGAGGGAACTCACCAGCCGAGGGCCGCCCTCCACGAACAGCGACCGGATGCCGCGGGAGTGCAACTGCGCCAGGTCGGCCGCGAGGTCTGCGCCTGTGAGGAAGACCGGCTCGTTCGGTCCCTGCCGCAGTGCGGCATCCGCCGGCGTGGCGCTGCGGCCGAACACGACCGGGATGGGCTGCGAATCCATCAGGCTGCCATCGGGGTGGCGGGCCGACAGCGCGGGGTCATCGGCGATTACCGTGCCGGTTCCCACGGCGATCGCGTCGCTCTCGGCGCGGCGGCGGTGAACGTCGGCACGCGCCTCGGGCCCGGTGATCCACTGGCTGGTGCCGTCCGCGGCCGCAGCGCGACCGTCGAGGCTGGACGCCCACTTCACGGTGACGACCGGCCGCCGCAGCCGCGCCGCGGCGAGCCAGCTGCCGAGGAAGGACTCCACCTCGTCCGCCAGAACGCCGCCGAGCACGTCGACTCCCGCCTGGGCAAGACGCTGCGCCCCGCCGGCGGCGTGAGCGGTGGGATCGGCGACGGCGTAGACGACTCGGGCGACTCCGGCGGCGATCAGCGCCTCACTGCACGGCCCCGTACGCCCGGTGTGATTGCACGGTTCGAGAGTCACGACGGCGGTGGTGCCCCGAGCCCCACCCGGTCCGAGCTTGGAGAGGGCGTCGACCTCCGCGTGCGCGGTGCCCGCGCCGCGGTGCCAGCCCTCGGCGAGCACGGCACCGTCTTCGCCGAGGATGACGCATCCGACTTGCGGGTTCACGCCGCGCGCGGGCCCGCGGGCGGCGAGTTCGATGGCACGGCGCATCGCGGGCACGAAAGTCGTGCCGACGTCGTCGATGCTGGTGGTGCTCATCCCGGATCTCGTTCCTCTCGAGTTCCGGGGCCGGGCAACGCCCGTTCCGTCACCCGGCAACGCCGAGCGACGCGTGCATCCTCCCATCCGGACTTTAACCGTCGGTACCGGAATTCCACCGGATCAACCGCCTGAGGCGGCTCGCGGACTATCACCGCCGGTTCGGACTCTCACCGACCCCGGAGCACGTTACTTGCTTCGATGATAGGTCAACGCACGGGGCGCGCAGCTATTCCCTCGAAACGGGCCGTCACCCGCGAGCCTGCAGCGCCTCCACGAGCTCATCGAGGGTCGAGATCTCGACGACGCCGAGCGCGCGCGCCTCGTCGGCTTCAGCGGGTGGCGGCGTGAGCCCGCGGCGGTTGAGCCAGACACCCGTCAGCCCGGCGGATGCGGCACCGATCGCGTCGGTACGCAGGCGATCGCCGACATACGCGGCGTCGCCGACCGGTACGCCGAGCACGTCGCAGGCGTGCCGGAAGATGCGGGGATCGGGCTTGGCGAAACCGAGTGTGCCCGAGGCGAGAACGGCGTCCAGCCGCGTCGTGAGGTCGACGGCCCTCACCTTGCGTTGCTGGAACTCCTCGTCGCCGTTGGTGATCAGTCCGATGCGCAGGTCGGGCCGCAACTCGCGCAGCCGCGTGAGGCAGCGCAGGGCGTCGTCGTGCAGTGCCCACGCGGCTCGATAGTGCTCGACGTAGGCGCGGAACCAGGCGGCGGCATCCGCGTCACCGAGTTCGATGCCGTGCTGCGCCGCGAAGTCCCGGGCGCGATCGCGGCGCTGGGCCTCGTAGTCGACCTCTCCCAGCAGGTAGCGGTGGTAGTGGCGTTCCTCGAGATCGCGCCAGAGCGCGACCGCAGCGAGTTCGGCTGCTGTGTCCGACGGCGCGATGCCGACGGCGTGCATGTGGGCGCGGATGCCCCGGTCCACCGCCGCCCGGTGGGCGAACAGGGTGTCGTCGAGGTCGAACAGCACGGCGGCCGGCAGTGCGCTCATGCCCGCGTCTCCGGCGGCCAGCTCGCCCGGGCGAGCGCTGCATCCGTCTGCGGCGTGATCTCGCCCTGCCAGCACGTGCGGCGTTCGCCGTCCCGGCCGATCACCAGGCCCGTTCCCGTGCCCATGTAGGCGAACCCGGCGCGGCGGGCGGTTCCAGCCGAGGCGAGGTTGCCGACGTAGCATTCCCACAGCACTCGGGGCAGGGAACGCGCCTCGAACGCCCAGTGCACGATGGCTTCGAGCGCCTCGCTGGTGTAACCGGTGCCGCGATGCGGAGCTCCCATCCAGAAGCCCACGTCGGCATGCTCACTGCGCAGGCTCATCATGCCCAGCAGCGGGCCTCCGCCCTCCGCGCGTACCGCCCAGGTGAATTCCCGCTCCGCTCGCCAGCCTGCGGGAACGACCTGGGTCACGAAACCCTCCGCGTTGGAACGGTCGTATGGCCACGGCGTCGTCAGATAGCGCTCGAACAGGGGATCCTGGCAGAAGGCGGTGATCGCGTCGATGTCGCCCGCTGTCGGTTGGTCCAGCAGCAGCCGAGTCGTGTGCAGGTCGACGGGCGACATCAGCGGCGGCGGATGAAGCCGATGCGGTCGTACACCTCTGCCAGCGTGCGCTCGGCCACCTCGCTCGCCTTGTCGGCGCCGACGGCGAGAAGGCGGTCGAGTTCGGCCGGATCGGCGAGCAGCTCCACGGTGCGCGTGCGGATGGGATCGAGAGTCTCGACCACGAGGTCGGCGAGGTCCTTCTTGAGGTCGCCGTAGCCGCGCCCCGCGTACTGCTGTTCGAGCGACTCGATGGACTGCGACGAGAGCGCGGCGTAGATGGCGAGCAGGTTCGAGATGCCGGGCTTGGCGGCGGCGTCGAACCGGATCTCGCGCTCCGTGTCGGTGACGGCACTGCGGATCTTCTTCGCCGTGACCTTCGGATCCTCCATGATCTTGATGAGGCCGGCCTCGCTCGCCGCCGACTTGCTCATCTTCGATTCGGGGGCTTGCAGGTCGTAGATGCGGGCCGATTGCTTGGGGATGTAGGCCTCGGGAACCACGAACGTGTCGCCGTAGCGGGTGTTGAATCGCCCGGCGAGATCGCGCGTGAGCTCGAGGTGCTGGCGCTGGTCTTCCCCGACCGGCACCCGCTGCGTTCCGTAGAGCAGGATGTCGGCGGCCATGAGCACCGGATAGGTGAACAGCCCGACGGTGGTCGCATCCGTGCCGTAGCGGCTGGACTTGTCCTTGAACTGCGTCATGCGGCTGGCCTCGCCGAAGCCGGTGATGCTGCCCAATACCCAGGCCAACTCGGCGTGGGCGGGCACCTGGGACTGGATGAAGAGCGTGCAGGCGGCGGGATCGATGCCGGCGGCGATGTACTGGGCCGCCGTCTGCCGCGTATTGGCGTGCAGCTGGGCCGGGTCTTGGGCCACGGTGATGGAGTGCAGGTCGACGACGCAGTAATAGGCGTCGAACTCCGACTGCAGCGCGACCCAGTTCAGCAGGGCGCCGATGTAGTTGCCCAGGTGCAGGGAGTCGCTCGAGGGCTGCATGCCGGAGAAGAGAACGGAACGCTCGTTCATGAGTGCCTTTCAGGCGAAGAGGGTCTGCAGGTCTGCTGTCGTCAGAGGGAGTAGTCGATGACGACGGGGGAGTGGTCCGACCAGCGCTCGTCGTACGCCGCGGCGCGATCGACGCTGTAGTCCTTGGCCAGTGCCGCGAGAGCGGGAGTCGCCAGGTGGTAGTCCAAGCGCCAACCCGTGTCGGTGTCGAAGGCCTTGCCGCGTTGGGACCACCACGTGTACGGGCCGTCGACCTCGCCGGCGAAGCGACGACCGAGATCGACCCAGCCGAGCCCCGCGCCGGAGTTGTAGTCGGCATCGCCCTCGGCCCCGATGAACCGGTCGAAGTAGGCGCGCTCCTCGGGCAGGAATCCCGCGTGCTTGAGGTTGCCCTTCCAGTTGCGGATGTCGAGGGTGCGGTGGGCCACGTTGAGGTCGCCGAGCACGACGGCGAGTTCGCCATGCGTGGCCAGCTCGGGCAGGCGTGCCTCCATCGCATCGAGGAAGCGGTACTTCTCGACCTGCTTGGGAGTGTCGGTCTCGCCCGAGTGCACGTAGGCGCTGACGACCGTCACGACGTTGCCGTCCACCTCGTAATCGGCCTCGAGCCAGCGGCCCGCGCTGTCGAAGTCGGCCGCTCCCAGTTCGACGCGGTGGATGCTCGCGCGGTTGCGGCTCGCGAGAGCGACACCGGCGCGACCCTTGGCTGTCGCCGCGTCATGCAGAACGTCCCACTCTTCACCGAGCAGGCCGACGACATCCTCGGTCGAGGCTCGCACCTCTTGGATCGCGAGGATGTCGACGTCGCGCCCCTCGAGCCATTCGCCCATGCCCTTGCGGTACGCGGCGCGGATTCCGTTGGCGTTGATGGTGGCGATGCGCAAGCGGGGCATTCCTCGATCCTAATCGGCGCCTCCGACGCCACTGCCCTCACGATTCGTCGGGGAAGGGCAGGTCGGCGGCGTGCAGTGCATCGACGGCGCGCTCGGCGGCTCGGAGGCGTCGTCTCGCCGCGGGCTTCGCCCACCACGCGGCACCCGCCAGTTGGGCGCGCGCCGCGCGCACCTCGACGTTCGCGGCGATCCGCAGCGCCTGCTGCTCGGCTGCCAGCCGTTCCGCCTCCAACTGTGCGGGCGTGACGCGACGCAGTGATTCCTTGCGATCGCTCGCGGCGATGTAGATGAACGCGGCCGCGACGAGCGTGACGAGGGCACTCAACCGGAACCACAGCAGCAGTCCCACGAAGACCGCGAACGTCGCCAGCAGCGGGTTGCTCGTCGCACCGCCGACGAGGTAGCTCCCGCCCACCTGCAAGACGACGAGTGCGGCCGCGCCGAGCAGGGATCCGCCCCACAGCCGACGCCAGCGGATGCTCGCGCCGGAGAGGAAGCGGAACATCGTCACGAGCACGAAGGCGTCGATGAGGAAGACGATCGCGAAGCCCGTCGCGCCCACCGTGAGTGTCGTCCACCAGGAATGGGAGTCGATCCCGAACAGGCCGAAGACCCAGTTGAGCGCGTTGGTGCTGATGACCGAGAGCACGGCGCCGACCAGCAGAACGGCGCCGAAGACCACGGAGGCAAGGAAGTCCCGCGCCTTCAGCAGCACGTAAGCCCGGTCATCCTTCGGCAGGCCGAAGATGCTGCGCACGGCGGTGCGCGAGTACGTCATCCAGCCGATGGCGGTCCAGATGAAACCGGCGAGGGCCACAGCGCCGGTCCAGCCGAACAGGCTCGTCGACGAGTCGGCCGCGGCGATGAGGTCGGACTCGCTGACGATGCCGTTCGCACCGATGAGCCCGGGAACGTAGTAGTCGATCAATCGGATGAGCGCCTCGAGCGTGCCCTGGTCGCCAGCCAGCCAGAGACCGGCAACCGCGAAGAGCACGTACACGGCGGCGAAGATGGCGAACAGGGCCTGGTAGCTGATGCCGGCCGACAGCAGGAATCCGTTGGCGGCGAGGAAGCGGCGCCAGACGCGAACCGGGAACAGTGCCATGGTGCGGTGCGTGAGGTCGGTCACCGCCCGTACGGGCTCGTCGAAGCGCTCACTGAGGTCGTCGACGCGCTCGCGCATCTCCGCCCGCACGCGGCCGACGGTCGATGCGAGCCTCGGATCACCGGCGCCGGTCTGGCTCGGCGGCTCGTGCCCTTCGCGCGTGCTCACGCAGCCAGCGTAGCGGCGCCCCGTGGATGCCCGCCGTCGGTGCCCGGGGTGAGCGTTCACCGTGCCGTTACCAAATCGTGACCTGAGACATCCCCATGTTTTCGGTGAATATTCAGCTTGCCCCTCTTTGTAGGGCCACCACGTGCCTAGGTCGGGGGTAGCGGCCACTGTAAGGATGAGCAGATCCCCGACACCCGACGGGGAGAAGCCAGGCGCGAAGGAGCGCCCAACCCCGAAGGCTTGGAAACTATGCGCACCCGACGCCCCGCCCTACACCCGACGATCAGCGCGGAAGCGCGCGCCCACCGGCCCTGGCACCGCTCCCGGTGGGTGAGTGCCTCCGCCTCGCTCGCCGTGGCGGCCCTCGTGGTCATCGGCATCCCGACCACGGCCTTCGCCGACGACGCGGTGCCCCCGACGCCGACCTCCTCGACCGAACCGACGACGCCGCCGACGGACGCCCCGAGCACGAGCGACCCGACGCCCGCGCCCGACGCGGCAACATCGACGGAGGCTCCCGCGCCTGCTGAGGAGAGCACGGACACGACCACCGACCCGGCGGACTCGGATGACGCGGACGCGACGACCGACGGAAGCGATGCGAGCGCGACTGCGCCCGAGGCGGCGCGGCAGCAGCCCGAGGCGGCCGTTCTGGCCGACCCCCTCACGAGCATCCGTGTCACCAAGGGCGGTCTGCGGCAGGCGGACGGCTCCGTTTCGGGGCTCGCCGGTGTGCGCTTCGTCGCCATCGACCGGGACTACGGCGAATCGCCTGACGGGGTCGCCCCGACGGCGGAGTGCACAACCATCGCCGACGGCAGCTGTCTCATGCAGGTGCCGGAGCGCAACGCGGGGCCGAACGACGGTTACTGGATTCTCGAGGAGCCGAGCGCATCCGCTCCGCTCGGGGCAGGCTGGGACGCCCTGGATTCGGTGGCGACGGGCGGGTACACCGTTACGAAGACCGTCACGCCCTATCGCTACCACACCGGTCCTGTCGCGGGTGCGGCCACCATCACCGACGTGCCCGGAGGGGCTGGGGTGCGTGCGCCGAGCGGCGCCTCCACCGCTTCCCACGGCACGACGTGGGCGAACGAGCTGGACAACCCGCCGTTCCCGACGGTCTGCGGGCTGCAGATCGCCATCGTGATCGACCGCTCGAACTCCATCAGCGCGTCGGAGATGTCCAAGTTCCGCGCCGCCGTGCAGGCCTTCGTCGGCCCGACGGGCCTGGGGGACACGCCGTCGACCGCCGATGTCTACACGTTCAACACCACGGCGACGAAGGTCACGTCCGCTCCGCAGCCGATGGGCTCGCCCGAACTGACGGCGGCCGTGACGGCCGCCACCGCGGGCCAGGGCGAGGGCTTCACGAACTGGGATGCGGCTCTGCGACTCGTCGCCGCCAGCCCCGCCCACTACGACACGGTCCTCATGCTCACCGACGGCGACCCCACCACGTTCGGCTCCGGCGCTGAGACGAGCGGCACCGTCAACGTGCGCGACATCGAAGAGGCGGTCTTCTCCGCCAACGCCGTGAAGGCGGAGGCCGGGGCGCACGCCGACGGCACGAAGATCGTCGGGGTCGGCGTCGGACTGACGACGAACTCCGAACTGAGCCTGCAGGCCATTACCGGTCCTCAGGAGAACGAGGACTACTTCCTCACCGACGACTGGGACGGGCTCGGCGGGGAGCTGCGCACCATCGCAACACGTGCCTGCGGTGGAACGCTCACGGTCCAGAAGCAGCTGGTAGATGCGGCGGGAACCGTGACGGACCCGGATGCCGCCGGCTGGACCTTCACGGCGCAGGGCGCGCTGCAGGACGACGACGGCGACCCGGTCACGACGCTCAGTGAAACAACGCCCGACGACGGCATGGTGAACTACGCGGTCGACTTCAGCAGCACGGGCGACAAGACCATCACCGTGACGGAGACGACGCAGACGGGCTACACGCTGCATCCGCAGGGCGGCTCGAATGCGCTCTGCACGGTCGACGGCTCGGGCCGCCCGGTCGTCAACACCGCTGATGGGTTCTCAGTGACGGTGAAGCTGAACGAGATCGTCAGCTGCGTCGTGCAGAACGAGAACGTCGCCGCAACGGTTCAGGTCGACAAGCACTGGCTGATCAACGGCGTCGGCTATGACGGCGCCAACCCGCTCGGCGGCTTCTCCGCCGGGCTGACCCTGGCGCCGGCTCCGGCGAATGCGCCTGCCGTCTTCGGCACGGTGCACACCGGGTATGTGGGGGGAACCGACGGCAGCGTCGTGACGGTGGGGGAGAACGTCGCGACGCTGCCCGAGGGCTGCCTGCTGACCGACACCCTGTTCGCGGTCGCCTCCGGGTCGACCGGCGCGGGAATCAACGCCGCGACCGGCGTGACCGACGCGCTGAAGATCGGCGCCAACCACTACCTCGTCACCAACACGGTCACGTGCCCGGCTCCGTTGCTGGCACTGGTCAAGAAGGTGACATCGACGACGCAGAACGCCGACGGCACCTGGACGATCGTCTACGGCATCACCGTCACGAACCCGTCGACACTCTCGGCGACGTACAACCTCGGTGACCAGCCTGTCTTCGGCGCCGGCATCCAGGTGCTCAGCGCCACGGCCGTCGGTCCGAACGGCGCGGCGAACGCCTGGCCGGGTACCGGTCCGCTCGCCACCGCACGCTCGTTGGCTGGTGGCGCGAGCGACGTCTACGTCATCACGGTGAACGCGAGTGTAGGCGCCGGCGTGATCGGCACGGATGCCGGCGACTGCGTCATCCACATCACCGAACGGGGAACGGGCTTCCTCAACGCCGCAGTGCTCATCTCAGGCGGCCGCACCATCCTGGCGACGGCCTGTGACGTTCCCGCTGCTCCCACGCTGACCAAGGCGTTCCTGTCCAAGACGCAGAACCCGGACGGCACGTGGAACGTCGCCTACACGGTGAACGTGGCGAACGCGTCGACCAAGGCACTGGTGTACTCCCTCTCGGATGCGCCGCTGTTCCCGGTCGGTGTGAGCTACAACAGCTACACCGTCACGGCGGCACCGGGTACGCCGGCGCCTCTCTCGGCGAGCGGATCGGCGCCCATCGCGTTCCCGATTCCGATCGCGGCGGCGGCGTCCATTCCGTCGATCACGACGCACAGCTACATCGTGACGCTCAACGTGACCGTTGACCCGGGAACCTTGAATGTGGATGAGGCGCACTGCACCACGGATGAGACGCCGGGGGTCGGGTTCCTCAACCAGGCCGTCTTGACCTCCGGCAA
This sequence comes from Rathayibacter sp. YIM 133350, assembly GCF_037404875.1. Lineage (NCBI taxonomy): Bacteria > Bacillati > Actinomycetota > Actinomycetes > Micrococcales > Microbacteriaceae > Rathayibacter > Rathayibacter sp. YIM 133350. Next base: position 151,028 of record NZ_JBBELO010000011.1, on the reverse strand, counting down.
CGACATCCACCGCGCAGAGGACTGCAGCGACATCCCGCTCGTCGACGTCGGCATCGAGAAGGCCTACGTGCTTCCCGACGGCGGCACCGCGATCGAAGGTGGCAGCACGTTCGACTACACGCTGACCGTGACGAACAACGGGCCCGACAGTGCGAGCGGGGTCGTCGTGACCGACACGCTCGACCCGGAGCTCGAGTTCGTGGGAACCGCGGCCGACATCACGGTCAGCCCGAACGTGCTGACCGCATCCGTCTCGGGCCCGGGCAACCGCCAGATCACGCTGACAGGCGCAGGACCCTTCCCGGCAGGAGTCATCGCGACGATCACTGTTCCGGTGCGGATGATCGCCACTCCGCCCGTCGGGGCGCCGCCGGTCGTCGGGCCGAACGACCCGGTTCCGACGCTCCCCACGGCGAACACGAGCGATGTGCCGAACGAGGCCTGCGTGAGCATCGCCGAGAACGACACGGATTCCTCGAACGACTGCGACACCGTGACCGTTCCGACCAAGCGCATCAACACCAACGCCTATGTGCGCTGCGTGAACGACGTGCCCTGGCTCTACTACAACATCGCCCTGACGCCCTCCGTTCCCTCCGGCCCGGTGACGGTCACGTGGACCTCCGCAGACGGCACGCAGACCGAGACGCGCACCATCGATCCCGGTCAGCTGAGCGGGCGGATGCTGTGGCCGGGTGCCCTCGTCGACGCGAACGGCGTGGGCATCGGGTACCCGGGATGGCGGCCGTTCACCCCGGCCGATCTCGGCGGCCCCCTGCAGCGGTTCGAGGACCTCGTGCTCGACCCGAGCCTGCCGAGCTACGCCTGGCGTGACCAGGTGAACCCGGCGAGCATCACCTTCCAGATCAACCCGACGCAGACCGTTCTCGCGGTGTACCCGCAGGCCCTTCCCGCCTGTGCGGTCGAGCGCGACCACGGCGTCGCCATCGAGAAGACGGCGAGCGTGGACCGGGTCGACGTGGGCGATGACTTCGACTACACCCTGGCCGTCTCGAACGTCGGCGACGGCGTGGCCTGGCCGGTGCGCGTGAACGACACGATCCCGGCGGACCTGCGGGTCGACGGCATCGCCTACGGTGCGGCACCGGTCATCGACAACCCGCTGTTCGATCCGGACCAGCCGGCCGGCCCGGGCAACGAGCCGACCATCCCGTCACCCTCGACGTGGAACAACAGCTGCGCGGTGACCGGCGCCGATGGCGATGGCTACGGCGGCACGCTGAACTGCCAGCTCCAGGGAGTGCTCGGCCCGCGCATCCCGCAGGCGCCCGACATCATCCTGCATGTGCACGTGAAGCCGACGACCACGGCGACCTCCCTCGTGAACACGGCCGAGGTCTGCTGGGGAAGCACGCCTCCCACACTCGGTGAGGTACAGGAGGGCGCGAATCCTGCCGACGGCGTTCCGACGCCCGACTGCAGCAACTCCACCGTCACGGTGCTGGTGAAGCAGGTCGTGCTCGTGGGCCAGGCGGTCTGCGTACGGGACACGCCGCTCTTCAGCTACTCGGTGACGCCGGTGAACCTGACGACGGCTCCCCAGGTGCTGCTGATCTGGTGGACCCCCAGCGCGTTCGCCACGCATGACCCGTCGCTTCACGACCCCGCGGCCATCCTCGCCGACGGCGCGAGCCAGGTGAACGTGATCGCACCCGAAGGCGGTTACACGCCGGGTCAGACGTTGACCGGCCAGCAGCTGTGGCCGGGAGCGGCCGTGGATGCCGCGGGAAACCCGATCGCGTGGCCGGGCTGGAAGCACCTGCCCACGGGACAGTGGGTACTCGACCCGAGTGCTCCGTTCTACAACCTGCGGTCCTCGGCTGTCGTCGAGATCCGGGTGAACCCGACGGTCGACGCGATCACGGCCTACCCGCCGGCAACGCCCAACTGCAACGCGGCGCCCCCGCGCGGCTCGAGCCTGGCTTCGACGGGCTTCCAGAACGGCTGGGTCCTCTGGCCGGCGATCGGACTGATCGCCCTGGGCCTCGCGATCACCGTCGCCTTCTGGTTCCGCCGCCGCCGCGAGCAGGGCTGACCCCCCGAAAAACACAGCCGACTTGCCACTTTCTGCGGGTCCACGTGACGTGGAACCCACAGAAAGTGGCAAGTCGGCAGCTGTGTGTTACGGGCGGCCGCGCATGATCGCCTGCTTGACCTCGGCGATGGCCTGCGTGACCTGGATGCCGCGCGGGCAGGCATCCGTGCAGTTGAAGGTCGTGCGGCAGCGCCAGACGCCCTCTTTGTCGTTGAGGATGTCGAGGCGCACCGAGGCCGAGTCATCACGGGAGTCGAAGATGAAGCGGTGCGCGTTCACGATGGCGGCCGGGCCGAAGTACTGGCCGTCGGTCCAGAACACGGGGCAGCTCGACGTGCACGCGGCGCAGAGGATGCACTTGGTCGTGTCGTCGAAGCGGGCGCGGTCGGCGACCGACTGGATGCGCTCCTTGCCGGGCACGGGAGCGCTCGAAGCCTGAAGGAACGGCTGAACCTCGCGGTAGCTCGCGAAGAACGGCTCCATGTCGACCACGAGGTCCTTCTCGAGCGGCAGGCCCTTGATCGCCTCGACGTAGATGGGCTTGGTGATGTCGAGGTCTTTGATGAGGGTCTTGCACGCCAGCCGGTTGCGGCCGTTGATGCGCATAGCATCCGAACCGCAGATGCCGTGGGCGCACGAGCGCCGGAAGGTGAGCGAGCCGTCCTGCTCCCACTTGATCTTGTGCAGGGCGTCGAGCACGCGGTCGGTGGAGAACATCTCGACGTCGAAGTCCTGCCAGCGCGGCTCGGTGTCGGAGTCGGGGTCGAACCGGCGGATGATGAAGGTGACCGTGAACGGCCGCAGGGCCGGGTCATCCGACACGGGAGCCTGCGCGGGCGTGCTGGTGCTGGTCGCTTCGAGAGTTGCCGTCGACATGCCTAGTACTTCCTCTCCATCGGCTGGTAGCGCGTCATGACGACGGGCTTCCAGTCGAGTGTGATGTGGTCGGCCGCATCCGAGGAGTGCGGGTCGCCGGTCAGATAGGCCATGGTGTGCTTCATGTAGTTCTCGTCATCGCGCTTGGGGAAGTCGTCGCGCATGTGTCCGCCGCGACTCTCCTTGCGGTTGCGGGCGGAGAAGACGACGACCTCGGCGAGATCGAGCAGGAAGCCCAGCTCCACGGCCTCGAGCAGGTCGGTGTTGAAGCGCTTGCCCTTGTCCTGGATGGCGACGTTGCGGTAGCGCTCGCGCAGTCGGTGGATGGTTCCGGTCACGCGTTCCAGCGACTCGTCGGTGCGGAAGACCTGCGCGTTCTTGTCCATCTCGTCCTGCAGCTCCTTGCGGAGCACCGCGATGCGCTCCGTGCCGGTCGAGGTGCGGATGGAGTCGAGCATCGCCCGCACGCCGGCCGCCGGGTCCTCGGGAAGGGGAGTGAAGTCCACGGTCTTGGCATAGGCGACCGCGTTGTTGCCGGCGCGCTTGCCGAAGACGTTGATGTCGAGCAGCGAGTTGGTGCCGAGGCGGTTGGAGCCGTGCACCGACACGCAGGCGCACTCGCCCGCGGCGTAGAGGCCCGGAACGACAGTGGTGTTATCGCGCAGCACCTCGGCGGCGACGTTCGTCGGGATGCCGCCCATGGCGTAGTGGGCCGTCGGCATCACAGGAACGGGCTCGACGACCGGGTCAACACCCAGGTACGTGCGCGCGAATTCGGTGATGTCGGGCAGCTTGGTCTCGAGCACCTCGGCGCCGAGGTGGGTGCAGTCCAGCAGCACGTAGTCCTTGTGCGGGCCGGCGCCGCGGCCCTCGGCGACTTCTTGCACCATGCACCGCGACACGATGTCGCGCGGCGCGAGGTCTTTGATGGTCGGGGCGTAGCGCTCCATGAAGCGCTCGCCCGAGGCATTGCGCAGGATGGCGCCCTCACCGCGGGCACCCTCGGTGAGCAGGATGCCGAGGCCGGCCAGGCCGGTGGGGTGGAACTGGAAGAACTCCATGTCCTCGAGCGGCAGCTTCTTGCGCCAGATGATGCCGACGCCGTCACCGGTGAGGGTGTGCGCGTTCGAGGTGGTCTTGTAGACCTTGCCGAAGCCGCCGGTGGCGAAGATGATCGCCTTCGCCTGGAAGACGTGCAGCTCACCGGAGGCCAGGTCGATCGCCACGACGCCGCTCGGCTGGGGAACGCCGTCGACATCCGTCATCACGAGGTCGAGCACGTAGTACTCGTTGAAGAAGTTGATGCCGAGACGCACGCAGTTCTGGAACAGCGTCTGCAGGATCATGTGGCCCGTGCGGTCGGCGGCGTAGCAGGCCCGGCGAACGGGCGCCTTGCCGTGGTCGCGGGTGTGGCCGCCGAAGCGGCGCTGGTCGATCTTGCCCTCGGGCGTGCGGTTGAAGGGCAGGCCCATGTTCTCGAGGTCGATGACGGCGTCGATGGCCTCCTTCGCGAGGATCTCGGCAGCATCCTGGTCGACGAGGTAGTCGCCGCCCTTGATGGTGTCGAAGGTGTGCCACTCCCAGCTGTCTTCCTCGACGTTGGCCAGCGCTGCCGCCATGCCGCCCTGGGCCGCGCCGGTGTGCGAGCGCGTGGGGTAGAGCTTGGAGATGACCGCCGTCTTGGCGTGCGGTCCGGCCTCGATGGCCGCGCGCATTCCGGCGCCGCCGGCGCCCACGATCACGACGTCGAACTGGTGGTAGTGCACGCCGTCGGTGACGGTGGACTCGGACGGGTTGAGGGTGTCTGTGCTCATAGTCTTTCGGTTACTGTGCCGGGCAGAACGAGGGCAGCAGGTCGGCGGGCGAGCCGGCCGGGCACGGGTCGAATGTGAAGACGACGAGTGTGCCGAGCACGATCAGGATGGCCACGGCGCCGAAGATCGCGATCTTCAGCAGCCGTCGAGTGGTGCGGTGGTTGGCGTAGTCGTTCACCAGCGTTCGCATGCCGTTGCCGCCGTGGATGAGCGCCAGCCAGAGCATGAGCACGTCCCACCACTGCCAGAACGGGCTGGCCAGCTTGCCGCCGACGAAGCCGAAGTCGATCTGGTCGACGCCGTCGTTGGTGAGCAGGTTGACGAACAGGTGCCCGAAGATGAGCACGAGCAGCAGCACGCCCGAGACGCGCATGTAGATCCAGCCCCACTTCTCCCAGTTCACGCCCTTGCGTTGCGGGCGGGTGGGGGAGCGGGGAGGCTCGATGGCGGGGGCGTTGTCGAGTGCGGTCACGGCGATCCCTTATCTAGTGGCCGAAGACGTTCATCAGGTGACGGGGAGCGAACCCCAGCATCGTGATGACCCAGAGAACGATGACGGTCCAGAACATGACCTTCTGGTACTTCACGCCCTTCGACCAGAAGTCGATGAGGATGATGCGGATGCCGTTGAACGCGTGGTACACGATGGCCGCGACGAGCGCGGTCTCGCCCAGTCCCATGATGGGCGTCTGGTACGTGCCGATGACGGCGTTGTACGCCTCGGGGCTCACGCGGATCAGGGCGGTGTCGAGCACGTGCACGAGCAAGAAGAAGAAGATGGCCACACCGGTGATCCGATGCAGCACCCACGACCACATGCCTTCACGCCCTCTGTAGAGGGTTCCTCCCGGACGGGTGGAGCGCTTCGGTTGTGCTGTCAGGGTTCCTGCCGATTGCTGAGGCATGAACAACCCTCCCTGGCTGTGTTGATCGGCCTCGCCGCGAGGAGACCCGGGGCGCCCGATCGACGCCGCGCCAAGTCTATTCCTCCTCACGCCGCGGCTCCGATTAGGGCCGCCTAACTATCTCGACATCGAGACAGGTTGCGCCCGGCTCGGGCCAGCCCCCGATTCGGGTGACAAATCCTCAGAATGCAGCTATACAGGAATCACACAGGTGGCAGGTGGGAGGCGCCGGTGAGACTCTCGATGAGGCGAGCGGTGGCGGGGTTCGTCGTCTGCCTGTTCGCGGTGACGGCAGCGGTCGTGGGAATGGTGCCCGCCGCATCCGCGTCGACGATCAGTGCGCCTTCCGGTCCGCTCACGAGCGTGACCGTGTCACCCGACCTTAACTGCGATGTGACGCACGTGGGCGACGCAGCCCACGAGTGGTACGGCAACACGGCCTGCGGAACCTTCGCGGCGCTCAACGGCTCGCTCTTCACGCCCGGCTATGTCCCCGCGGGGAACGGGGCGACCTCCTTCGGCTCTCCGTGGATTCCCGTGAGCCAGACGGCGGTCAGCGGCGCCGGGGTCGCGGGCGATCCCTACACGATGACGACGGTGGTACGCAGCTCCACGGGTGTGCTGTTCACCCAGACGGACACCTACGTCGTCGGCAACGAGTTCTATGAGACCTCTCTTGTCATTCTGAACAGCACCGCGGTGCAACAACTGGGAACGCTCTACACCGCAGGTGACTGCTATCTCGGCAGCAACGACGCCGGCTACGGCAAGGTCTTCGGAACCTCGCCGGCCTGCTCCACGTCGACCGCCCCCGGGGCAAGAGTCGAGCAGCTCATCCCGCGCACCAGCGGCAACAACTACCAACAGGCCGGCTACTCGACCATCTGGGCGACGATCGGTTCGAAGCAGCCCTTTCCCAACACCTGCGCGTGCAACAACTACATCGACAACGGCATCGGCATCTCGTGGCCGCTGAACATCGCGCCCGGCAACTCCGCCGCCTACGCCTGGACGACGGCCTTCTCACCGACCGGCCAGGTGCCGCTGGTGATCTCGGCGACCCCGGACATCCCCGTCGTGCTCCCCGCCGCGGCGGATGGCTACACGATCCAGGTGAGCAACCCGAACTCGACGGCATCGACGGTCACCGAGGTCACCGTGACGTTACCGCCGGGAACCACGTACACGCCGGGCACCACCACCGGTGTCACAACCGCGGATCCGTCCATCAGCGGCAACACCCTCACGTTCAGCGGCTCATTCCCGGTGGTAGCGGGCGGTGTGATCTCCCTGCACTTCGGCGTGACCGTGCCGACGGTCCCGGGCACGTACACGATCTCCGCGGGGGCGACCGCGCCCGGGGCGGATGTCACGCCCATCACCGGGGCGGCGCCGATCAGGGTGCTCAGTGTCGCGGATATCGCCATCACGAAGGTCGTTTCGGGCAGCTCGGTCGCGCTGGCCGGTGGCCCGCCGATCGTCTTCACGCTCACCGCGAGGAACAACGGCCCCGGTACGGCCCAGAACGTGCGCGTCGCCGATATCGTGCCTGCCGGGATGACGTTCAACGCGCCAGCGAGTTCGCCCCAGTGCTTCTTCCGCAATCCTGACGTGCTGTGCGCTTCGCCTTCCGACCTGGCGCCGGGGGGAACCGCCGTCTTCACGATCGCCATGAACGCCGGGCCGACGGCGAGTGGCTCCCGATCGAACACGGGCGCCGTCGACGCCGACGTGAACGACACCGACCTGACGAACAACCAGGCCACGACCCCCTTCACGATCCAACGCAATGTCGACGTCTCGGTAACCAAGAGCGCATCGCCGACGAGCGTGGCGGCCGGCCAGTCCGCGACGTTCACCCTCCGGGTAGCGAACGCCGGCCCGGCGAGCGCCGACTACACCCTGGTCGACGTGCTTCCGGTCGGAATGACGGCGACCAGCATCGCGGGCGCCGGATGCAGCATCGCCTCCGGGGCCACCTGCACGTCGTCGCTTCCGCCTGGCGGCAGCGCCACCATCACACTCGTCGCGACCGTCGGAGCCGGAGCCGCAGCCGGCACGGTGCAGAACTCTGTCGCGGTGACGACTCCGCAGACGGACACCAATCCGGCGAACAACTCGGCCGCGGCCGCTGTCACGGTGTCAAGGTCGGCCGATCTCGGCGTATCGAAGAGCCCGGTGCTGGCGCCGGTCGCAGGATTGCCGGTGATCTACGACGTCGTCGTGAACAACCTGGGGCCCTCGGTCGCGCACGACGTGGTGATGACGGATGTCGTTCCCGCCGGGGCCGAATTCGATGCGCCTCTCTCCTCCGATGTCTGCGGGGTGGCCGGTGCGAACGTCGTGTGCACGATCCCGGCGCTGGGCCCTGCGGCGCAGGTCAGGTACCAGGTCGCCTTCCGGCTCCCGGCGTCGCTTGCCGATGGGGCGATCGTGACGAACACCGCCTCGGTGGCCTCGAGTGATCCCGATCCGGTTGCGACCAACAATTCCGTGACGCGGAACGACCCCGTCGGCCGATCGGTCGACCTGAGGATCAGGAAGAGCATCGACGTCGACCCTGCAGTGGCGGGCGCTCCGATCGGCTATCAGCTCACGATCACGAATGCCGGGCCGTCGGACGCCTCGAACGTCGTCGTCTCCGACCCTGCCATCCCGAATGTCACGGCGAGCTCCGCGGCGGTGTCGATGGGCACGGGCACCTGCGCGCTGCCCGATGGCTCGGTGTCGTGCACCCTGCCGACACTGGCTGCCGGAGCCACGGCGGTGGTCGATGTCGACGGCACGCTGGATGCCTCGACGCCCGAGGGAACGCCCATCGTGAACACGGCGACCGTCTCTTCCACCGAGCCGGAACTCGTCCCGGCCGACAACTCGGCGACGGCCAGCGTCAACACCGAGCGAGTAACCGGCCTCGATCTCAACAAGAGCGATGGGTCGGCAGAGCAGATCGCCGGCACCGCGGTCACCTACACCTTCACGGCGATCAATCGCGGGGCGTCGGACGCCACCGGTGTGACGCTGAATGATCCGGGTCTCGGCCGTATCGGGAACCCGGTCGTCTCGGCCCCCGTCGGTACGACGTGCACCATGACCGCGGGGGTGCTCGACTGCGACCTGGGTCCACTCCCGGCTGATCCCACCGGCGCCTCGCCGGTGGTCATCACGGTCACGGGCACCCTCGACCCGTCGATTCCCAACGGAACCGTCATCTCGAACACGGCGACGCTCGCGGATGATGAGGGAGGAAACGCGACCGCGGTCGAGAACTCGACCGTTCGCCGCCAGTCGACCCTGCAGATAGAGAAGACCCCGGCAGCGGCGACGGTCGCAGCCGGTGGCGACATGACGTGGACGGTCACCGTCACGAACTCAGGTCCGTCGACGGTCGACGCACCGGTCGTCATCGAGACGCCTCCGGCCAATTTCACGCTCACCTCGATCACGGGCGCAGGTGCGACCTGCGACCTGCCGACCAGATACTGCACCCTGGCCTCACTCCTGCCCGGAGCAACGAGCACACTGACCGTGACAGGCACCTTCTCGCCGTCCTATCAGGGCGGACCGGCGATCAACAAAGCGACAGTGCTGAACCCTCAGGGCCCGGTCGCCGTCGACACGGCCCAGGTGACCGTCGAGCGCGTCAGCGACCTCACCGTCGCGAAGACCTCGCCTCTCTCGACCGTCGTCGCGGGCGGAGCGATCAGCTACGTCCTCACGGTGACGAACAGCGGCCCATCTCTCGCCGAAGCCGCGACCGCGACTGACACGCTCCCCGCAGGGTTCTCCTTCAGCCCTGTCGGCAGTTCGGCCGGATGCGCGGCCGTCGGCCAGGTCGTGACGTGCCCGGTCGGTGCGATCCAGCCGGGAGCGCCGCCTCTGAGCGTCGTCGTGCGAGCGCTGGTGGCGAGCGACGTCGAATCAGGCACCTACACGGATCTCGCAACCGCCCAGAGCCTGTCGACCGATCCGACCCCGGCGAGCGACGAACTGGACACGGAGGTCGTGGACGAGGCGGATCTCTCGCTCACCAAGTCGGTTCCGGGTGGAACAGCGGGGGCGGTGATCACCTGGACCATCACGGTCTCGAACGCAGGTCCCTCCGACGGGACGGCACCGGTGGTGACCGACACGCTCGACCCTCGCCTCACCTTCGTCTCGGGGACGGCCGATGACGGCACGACCTGCACGAACGCGGGCCAGGTCGTGACGTGCGCGCTCGCCGACATTCCCGGTCCCGGTTCGACCGTGATCTCCCTCAACGTGTCGAGTCCGCCCGACCTGGTGCCACCGGCCGCTCCGTTCGTGACCGTACCCAATACGGCGACGGTCACGGCGACCTCGAGCGACCCGAACCTGCAGGACAACACGGGCTCGGCGTCGGTCGGGCTGGTCGCGGCCGCGAGCCTCACGACGTCGAAGACCGGACCTGCCGAGGCCCTTGCCGGCGCTGAGATCAGCTACCAGCTCGGCGTCTCGAACGCCGGTCCGTCGACCGCGACGACGGTGCAGGTGCGCGACGTCCTCGGTCCGCGCCTCAGCTTCGACCCGGCGGCATCCGACCCGCGCTGCGTCTTGGAGGATGCGGGAATCAACGCCGTCGTCTGCACGGTCGATCGGCTCGACCCCGGAGCGCCGACGGCATCGTTCACACTCGTTGCCCGCATCGACCCAACCGTCTCTGCCGGGTCCACCGTCGTGAACGTCGCTTCCGCTTCGGCGCCCCAACGCGAAACCGACCCCAAGCCCCCGGTGGCGTGGACGACCGACGTCGACACGCGAGCCGACCTGGCGGTGACGAAGAGCGTCCCGGCGGATGTGGTGGCCGGGTCCGCGACCGAATACACGATCGTCGTCACGAACAACGGGCCGTCGACGGCCTATGGAGTCGACGTCGTCGATACACCCCTTGCGGATGCGCCGGCCGGCCAATGGGTCACAGGCGGACTCACCAAGGGTCTCAAGGGCCTGCCGGACTGCCCGATCGACGGGGTGGCCTTCCAGTGCAGCATCGCCTCCCTGAACCCCGGAGACTCGCTCACACTGACGGTTCCGATCACCACCGACCCCGCCGCACCCGAGGGGACGATCGTGCGCAATACGGTGACCGTGGCCTCCGAGGTTCAGGACGACGGACCGGCGCCGAACGCGGCGACGGCGGCGATGACGCTGCATCGTCAGGGAGGGCTCCGTCTGGCCAAGACCGCCTCGGCTGCGAGCGTCGTGCCCGGCTCGGCCGTGGACTGGACTCTTGCGGTCGCCAACGACGGTCCGTCCTTGCTCACCGATGTCACCGTGCGCGACGCGCTGCCACCGACCGTCACGGCGGCCACCCTTCCCCCGGGGTGCACCATCGACGCCTCCAGCGTGGTCACCTGCGTCGTGCCGTCGGTCCCGCCGGCGGGCAGTGCGTCGGTCGTCATTCCCACGGTGACGAACGGCATCGTCGGCGACAGCATCGAGAACACGGCCACGGCCTCGGCGGTCGGCGCATCCCTCGTGTCCGCGACGGCATCCGTCGCCCTCGTCGAGTCGACGTCGGGCTCGGGCTCGGGATCGGGATCGGGATCCGACACGTCCGCAGGTCTTTCCTCGACGGGGTGGGATGCCCTCGCCTGGTTCGTACCGGCCGCCCTGCTCGTGGCCGTCGGGGGAGTGCTGATGCCGGTCTCGAGAAAACGTCCGCGCCGTCACCGCGCCACGCCGTGAGGATCGGGGCGGGGCGGCGGACGTTACTCTTGCAGCATGCAAGCGATCGACCGTTTCTATAGCGTCATTCCCGCCGGCGGCGTCGGCTCAAGGCTGTGGCCCCTCTCCCGGGCGGATGCGCCCAAGTTCCTGCACGACCTCACCGGGTCTGGACAGACGCTGCTGCGTGACACCTGGAACCGGCTCGCGCCGCTGTCCGGAAACGGCCGCATCATGGTGGTCACCGGGCGTGCTCACCGCGCCGCCGTCGAGGAGCAGCTGCCCGAGCTGGCCGACCACAACATCGTGCTCGAGAGCGAGCCCCGCGACTCCTCCGCCGCCATCGGCCTGGCCGCCGCCATCCTCGAGCGCCGCGAGCCCGGCGTCATCATCGGCTCCTTCGCCGCAGACCACGTGATCTCGGGCGACGAGCTGTTCCGTTCGACCGTGGCGGAGGCGATCACCGTCGCGGATGCCGGTTACATCGTCACCATCGGCATCACCCCCACCGAGCCGGCCGTCGGATTCGGCTACATCAACAGCGCCGATGCCCTCACGCTCGAGGGCGCCCCCAACGCCCGCTCCGTGCGCGCCTTCGTCGAGAAGCCCGACCTCGAGACGGCCCGGCGCTATGTCGAGAGCGGAGAGTACTTCTGGAACGCGGGCATGTTCATCGCCCGCGCCGACCGCCTGCTCGAGGAGCTCGCCCGCACGCAGCCTGAGCTGCACGCCGGGCTGCTCGAACTGGCCGAGGCCTGGGACGACCCCGCGACGCGCGGGCCCGCCGTCGACCGCATCTGGCCGACGCTGACGAAGATCGCGATCGACTACTCAGTGGCGGAGCCTGCCGCGGCCGCCGGCCGCCTGGCTGTCGTTCCCGGACGCTTCGCCTGGGACGACGTGGGCGACTTCGCCTCGCTCGCCAAGCTGAACTCAGCCGGGCGCGGAAGCGACCTGGCGATCCTGGGCAAGAACGCGCGCGTGCTCGCGGATGCCTCCAGCGGCATCGTCGTCAGCCGGTCCAACCGCGTGATCAGCCTCATCGGGGTCAAGGACATCGTTGTCGTCGACACCCCCGACGCTCTGCTCGTGACCACGAGCGAGCATGCGCAGCGCGTGAAATCCGTCGTCGACGCCCTGCGTCTCGGCGGCTCGAACGACGTGCTCTGAGCCGTAAAGACAGACCGACTCCACAGGAGGAATCGTGACGCTCCGCCGCAATGCACCCGCCGCGCTCGCCGTTCTCGTGCTGGGCGCCCTGGCCCTCTCCGGCTGCGCCGCCGCCCCGGATGCGGCCTCGACCTCCGCGGCCGGCTCGGACTACTGCGCCCGCATGGTGACGAACTCGGGAGGCCTCAATGACCGCTCGTTCAACGAGTCGAGCTGGGCGGGGCTGAAGGCCGCCGGCAAGAGCTCCGGCATCGACGTGCAGGCACTCGTGTCGACCGGCGAGACCGACCTCGGCCCCAACGTGACCCAGGCGGTCGGCTCGGGATGCGACTTCGTGCTCACGGTCGGCTACGAGCTCGCCGATGCGACCGCATCCGCTGCGAAGAAGAACCCCGATGTGCACTTCTCGATCGTCGACGAGGTGGTGGAGGCTCCCAACGTGAAGCCCATCATCTTCGACACGGCACAAGCGTCCTTCCTGGCAGGCTACCTGGCGGCCGGAGTGAGCAAGAGCGGCGTGGTCGCGACGTTCGGCGGGGGCAACCAGCCGCCCGTCACCCTGTTCATGGACGGCTTCGTCGACGGCGTCGCCAAGTACAACGAGGTGCACGGCACCGCTGTGCGCGCCCTCGGCTGGGATAAGGCCAAGCAGGACGGCACGTTCACCGGCGACTTCGAAGACGTCTCGAAAGGCAAGACGGTCACAGAGAGCTTCATCGACCAGGGCGCCGACGTCATTCTTCCCGTCGCGGGCCAGGTGGGGGAGGGAACCGCAGCGGCGGCGCTCGAGCACCCCGGCGTCTCGGTGGTCTGGGTCGACAACGACGGCTACGACTCGCTGCCGGCCAAGTTCCATCCCGTTCTGCTCACGAGCGTGCTGAAGAACACGACGGATGCCGTGGAGCAGATCGTGGGTGACGACGTGAAGGGAACCTTCTCGTCCGACGCCTTCGTCGGCACCCTCGCGAACAAGGGCGTCGACCTCGCGCCGTTCCACGACCTCGCCTCTCTGGTGCCCGACGCGCTGAGCAGCGAGATCGACGGACTGCGTGCCGACATCATCGCCGGCAGCCTCGTCGTCACCTCGCCGAGCACCCCGAAATAAGCCGGAAACACGCGGTTCGTCGCAGATTGATAACCATTCGGCCGTAGGGGCAGTTTGCTCTTAAGAGCAGCGAAATATTCGGTAACGTGTTTGCGTCCCCGGCCCATCCCATCCCTGTGGGCCTGCATCTTGGAGGTCACTTTGACGATCACTATCCGCAAGGCCGCCGTCGGCGGACTTGCCGCGCTCAGCGTCGCGGCACTGCTATCCGCGTGTGCCTCGGCCCCTGAGGAAGCCAGCACCTCGGGTGCAGCGAAGTCCGACTACATCCCCTGCATGGTCTCCGACGCCGGCGGGTTCAACGACAAGTCGTTCAACCAGCTCGGATACGAGGGCCTGCAGAAGGCGGCCAAGGAACTGGGCGTCAAGGCCAAGACCGTCGAGTCCAGCTCCGACTCCGACTACGCCCCCAACCTGAAGAACCTGGTCGACCAGGGCTGCAACACCATCGTCACCGTCGGCTTCAACCTGTCGGCCGCGACGGTCGAGTCAGCCAAGGCGAACCCCGACATCGACTACGTCATCATCGACGACGCGGCCGACAACGACTTCGACGGCAAGGTCGACGCCCCGAACATCAAGCCCATCCTCTCCGACACCGCCCAGGCCGCGTTCCTCGCCGGCTACGCGGCTGCCGACTTCTCCAAGACGGCCGTCGTGGGCACCTTCGGTGGACTGCCGATCCCGCCGGTCACCATCTTCATGGACGGCTTCAAGCAGGGCGTGGACTACCACAACACCGAGAAGGGCACCTCCGTGAAGGTGCTCGGCGCCGAGGGCGAGCAGGCAGCGCAGGGCGTCTTCACCGGCGGCTTCGAGGCCGGAAGCGACGCCCAGAAGGCGGCCCAGGGCCTCATCGACCAGAACGTCGACGTGCTCCTGCCCGTCGGTGGACCCATCTACCAGAGCGCCGCAGCGCAGATCCGTGCCGCCGGCCGCGACATCGCCCTCATCGGCGTGGACGCCGACGTGTTCGAGACCGACCCGAGCGTCGGCGACCTGCTGCTCACCTCGATCCGCAAGTCGATCGATGTGGGCGTCTACGACGCCATCACCGCCGCGGGCAAGGGTGACTTCGACCCGAGCACCTTCGTCGGAACCCTCGAGAACGATGGAGTCGGCCTTGCTCCGTTCCACGACTTCAAGGACAAGGTGAGCCCCGACCTGCAGGGCGAGCTCGACAAGATCAAGGCCGGCATCATCGACGGCTCGATCAAGGTCACGTCTTACCTCAACCAGTAGGACGAGCGTCGAAGGGGGAGGTCGGCAGATGCCGGCCTCCCCCTTCGCCTGAGATCATCCCCTTCGCCAGAGGGGCGCAATAACTAGGATCGGGAGAATGAGACTCGAACTCCGCGGAATCACGAAGAGATTCGGTTCGCTCGTCGCCAACGACCACATCGACCTGACCGTCGAGCCGGGTGAGATCCACTGCCTGCTCGGCGAGAACGGTGCCGGCAAGTCGACCCTCATGAACGTTCTGTACGGTCTCTACCAGGCCGACGAGGGCGAGATCCTGCTGAACGACGAGGTGCAGCGGTTCGAGGGCCCTGGCGACGCGATGGCGGCAGGCATCGGCATGGTGCACCAGCACTTCATGCTCATCCCCGTCTTCACCGTCGCCGAGAACGTGATGCTCGGTCACGAGTCCACGAAGATCGGCGGACTGCTCAACCTCGCCGAGGCGCGTGCCCAGGTCAAGACCATCAGCGATCGCTTCGGCTTCGACGTCGACCCGGATGCGGTGGTCGGCGACCTGCCCGTCGGCGTGCAGCAGCGCGTCGAGATCATCAAGGCCCTCTCCCGCGAGGCGCGCGTGCTCGTCTTCGACGAGCCGACGGCGGTGCTGACGCCCCAGGAGACCGACGAGCTCATGGAGATCATGCGGCAGCTCAAGGCCAACGGCCGGGCCATCGTCTTCATCACTCACAAGCTGCGCGAGGTGCGCGAGGTGGCCGACCGCATCACCGTCATGCGTCTCGGCAAGGTCGTCGGCGAGGCCGCGCCCACCGCCACGAACGCCGAACTCGCCTCGCTCATGGTCGGTCGCGCGGTCGAACTGACCGTGCACAAGGAGGCTCCCCGCCTGGGCGATGAGGCCCTCGTGGTGCGCAACCTGAGCGTCGTCGATCCCATCGGCCAGCTCGTGGTGAACGACGTCAGCTTCTCGGTGCGCCGGGGCGAGATCCTCGCGGTCGCGGGCGTGCAGGGGAACGGGCAGACAGAACTCACCGAGGCGATCCTCGGGCTGCAGCCGCGCGTGCGCGGATCGATCACCCTCGACGGCCAGGAGCTGAGCGGCGAGAGCGTGCGCACCATCCTCGAGTCGGGCGTGGGATTCGTGCCCGAGGACCGGCAGGAGGACGGCCTCGTGGCCGAGTTCACCATCGCCGAGAACCTCATGCTCGACCGCTCCAGCGGCGCCCCGTTCGTGAAGGGCGCGAACCTGCAGCTCGGGTACCTCTCCCGGTTCGCCCAGGAGAAGGTCGACGAGTTCGACGTGCGCACGCCGAGCATCGAGACCAAGGTCGGGCGGCTCTCGGGCGGAAACCAGCAGAAGGTCGTTCTCGCCCGCGAGCTCAGCCGCGACCTGCGACTGTTCGTGGCCGCCCAACCGACCCGCGGCGTCGACGTGGGATCGATCGAGTTCATCCACAAGCGCATCGTCGAGACCCGGGATGCCGGCGTGCCCGTCGTGGTCGTCTCGACCGAGCTCGATGAGGTCGCCGCGCTCGCGGATCGCATCATGGTGATGTACCGCGGCCGTGTCGTCGGAATCGTGCCCGGTGACACCTCGCGCGACGTGCTCGGACTCATGATGGCCGGCGAGGCCGTGAACGTCGAAGGAGCCGCCGCATGAGCGACGAGCAGCCCACCGCCCGCCCCGCGTCCGCAGGTGCGGCCGATGTCGCGCTCGAGGGCCCGGATGCGGTGAGCGGCGACCCTGCCCCCGCGGCGCCGACCGCGGGCGGCCCCGTCGTGCCGGCTGCCCCCGAGGAGCCCTCGCGCTGGCAGCGTGCCCTGCGCGAGATCGCGACCGGCAACGTCGTCATCTCCGTTCTCGCCGTTCTGCTGGCCCTCGTGGTGGGCGCCATCATGATCGCGGTCACCGACGAGAACGTGCAGAAGGCCTCCGGCTACTTCTTCGCTCGGCCCGTCGACACCCTCCGTGCGATCTGGGATTCCGTCGCCGGCGCCTACTCTGCACTGTTCCAGGGATCGATCTACAACTTCCGCCGCCCCGGCTTCAGCAACGGCATCCGTCCCTTCCTCGACACGCTGACCTTCGCAACCCCGCTGATCGCGGCCGGCCTTGGCGTCGGCCTGGCGTTCCGCGTGGGAATGTTCAACATCGGTGGTCGCGGCCAGATGCTCATCGCCGCATCCGCCGCAGGCTGGGTCGGCTTCGGCTGGGACCTGCCGTGGGGCATCCACATGCTCGTCGCGGTGGTCGCCGGCATGCTCGGCGGCGCCCTCTGGGCGGGCATCGCGGGAGTGCTGAAGGCGCGAACGGGAGCGCACGAGGTGATCGTGACGATCATGCTCAACTACGTCGCCTACTACCTCGTGTCGTTCATGCTGCGCACGCCCGGCCTGCTGCAGGCACCCGGTTCGAACAACCCCAAGACCCCCGCCATGAAGCCCACGGCCGTCTTCCCGTTGCTGTTCGGGCCTCAGTACAGCCTGCACTTCGGCTTCATCCTCGCCGTCCTGGCGACGCTCGTGGTCTGGTGGATCCTCAGCCGTTCGAACCTCGGATTCCGCTTCCGCGCCGTGGGTGAGAACCCCAACGCCGCCCGGGTGGCTGGCATCAACGTGCCACGCATGTACGTCTACGCCATGCTCATCTCCGGTGCGCTCGTCGGCCTGGCGGGCGTCGCCCAGGTGCTCGGTACGGTGACCACCGGGTTCAGTGCCGGCATCGATGCGGGCATCGGCTTCGACGCCATCACCGTCGCCCTGCTCGGGCGTTCCACGCCGTGGGGCATCTTCATCGCCGGCCTGCTGTTCGGCGCCTTCAAGGCCGGCGGATTCTCGATGCAGGCCGCCGAGGGCGTGCCGATCGACATCATCCTCGTCGTGCAGTCGCTCATCGTGCTGTTCATCGCCGCGCCGCCCCTCGTGCGGGCGATCTTCCGGCTTCCCGCTCCCGGCGCTCCGCGCAGGAAGGCCCGACCCATCGTCACCAAGGAGGTGGAGGCCAAGTGAGCACCGCCACGCACCCGCATTCGCTGGATGAGCCGGTCGTCCTCGAGAAGACCGTCGTCGTCAGCTGGAAGGCACCGATCGCCTACGCGATCTTCACGGTTCTGCTGCTCGTGCTCGTCGCCGCGGCCCCTCAGGACGGCAACACGACCTTCCGGCTCTCCACGGCCGCGGATGCCATCCAGATTCCCGAGATCGCCGTACCGGCGCTGCCGGCCACCTGGATCGCGGTCATCCTGCTCGCCCTCGCCACGGCCTTCGCGGCGAGCCGCGTCGCCACGAAGCGGCGCGTTCCGCTCTGGCTGACCGTCGTGTTCGCGGTGCTGTTCATGTTCGGCTTCCTCACCTGGGCCGCGGCCGGGTCGGCCATCCCCGTCGTCGGGCTGCTCTTCGGCGCGGTGAGCCTCGCGGTTCCGCTCGTCTACGGCGCCCTGGCCGGCGTGATCGGCGAACGCGTCGGCGTCGTCAACATCGCCATCGAGGGACAACTGCTCGCCGGTGCGTTCTCGGCCGCCGTCGTCGCATCCATCACCCGGCAGCTCTGGCTCGGCGTGCTCGCCGCGATGATCGCCGGCGTGCTCGTGGCCTTCGTGCTCGCGGCGTTCTCGATCACCTACTTCGTCGACCAGGTGATCGTCGGTGTCGTGCTGAACGTTCTCGTGGTCGGCCTCACGAGCTTCTTCTTCACGCAGGTGCTCGTCCCCAACGCCGCAGCGCTGAACAATCCACCGCGCTTCGACCGCTGGCCGATTCCGCTGCTCGGCGACATCCCGCTCATCGGCCCGGTGTTCTTCCGCCAGACGGTCATCGTCTACCTCGTCTACATCCTCGTCGCGGCGGTGTACGTGGGCCTCTTCCACACCAAGTGGGGCCTGCGGCTGCGCGCCGTCGGCGAGCATCCGCAGGCCGCGGACACCGTGGGCATCAAGGTGAACAGCACGCGATTCTGGAATGTCGCCCTCGCCGGCGCCATCGCGGGACTCGGCGGAACGGTGTTCACCATCGGCTCCGGCGTCGCCTTCAACAAGGAGATGACGGCGGGCGCCGGTTACATCGCCCTCGCCGCCGTCATCTTCGGTCAGTGGGATCCCATCAAGGCGACCCTCGCAGCGTTGCTGTTCGGCTTCGCGTCGAACCTCCAGAACACCCTCAGCGTGATCGGCTCGCCGGTTCCGAGCGAGTTCATGCTCATGCTGCCCTACGTCGTCACGATCCTGGCGGTCGCCGGCATCGTCGGAAAGGTGCGCGGGCCAGCCGCAGCCGGAAAGCCGTACGTGAAATCATGAGCCACATGAACGAGGGCGCACTGTCGTCGGGAGAGATCGACTGGGGCACGCTGCGGAAAGCGGCGTCCGAGGCGATGGCGAACGCGTACGCTCCCTACTCGCACTTCCCGGTCGGATGCGCGGCCCTGGTCACCGACGGCCGCGTGATCGCGGGCTGCAACGTCGAGAACGCCTCGTACGGCGTGACCCTCTGCGCGGAATGCGGACTCGTCTCCGCACTGCACATGTCGGGCGGTGGCCAGCTCGTCGCCTTCACCTGCGTCGACGGCCACGGCAACATCCTCATGCCGTGCGGGCGTTGCCGGCAGCTGCTGTTCGAACATGCCGTTCCCGGCATGCTGCTCGAGACCGTCTCGGGCATCCGGACCATCGACGAGGTGTTGCCCGACGCCTTCGGCCCGCGACAGCTGGCCGAGTACAGCGGCTGAGGCTCACCGTCGACTCCGGGAGAGGGCGCGCTGTGCGGGACGCGTCGCGGCATCCTGCCAAGCACCAACCTCGCGCACACCGGAAGGAAACCCCGTGCCCGTTGAAGCATTCGATGTCGTCGACCTGATCCGCACCAAGCGCGATTCCGGCACGCTGAGCACCGCCGAGATCGACTGGCTCATCGACGCCTATACCCGCGGCTATGTGGCCGACGAGCAGATGTCGGCCATGACCATGGCCATCTTCCTGAACGGCATGGACCGTCGTGAGATCCGCGACATGACGCTGGCCATGATCGCGAGCGGGGAGCGGATGAGCTTCGCAGGCCTCGGCAAGCCGACCGCCGACAAGCATTCCACCGGCGGGGTCGGCGACAAGATCACCCTGCCTCTCATGCCGCTCGTGGCATCCTTCGGCGTCGCCGTGCCCCAGCTCTCGGGCCGAGGTCTCGGGCACACCGGCGGAACGCTCGACAAGCTCGAGTCGATCCCCGGATGGCGCGCCTCGCTCAGCAACGAGGAGATGTTCGCCCAGCTGCGCGATGTCGGCGGCGTGATCTGCGCGGCCGGCAGCGGCCTGGCGCCGGCCGACGGAAAGCTCTACGCATTGCGTGACATCACCGGAACCGTCGAGGCGATCCCGTTGATCGCCTCCTCGATCATGTCGAAGAAGATCGCCGAGGGCACCGAGGCCCTCGTGCTCGATGTGAAGTTCGGGTCGGGCGCGTTCCTGAAAGACATCGAGCGCTCCCGCGAACTCGCGCGCACCATGGTCGAGCTCGGAACGGATGCCGGCGTCGCGACCTCCGCGCTGCTGACGAACATGAACGTTCCGCTCGGTCGCGCCATCGGCAACGCGAACGAGGTCGCCGAATCGGTCGAGGTGCTCGCCGGCGGCGGACCCGACGATGTCGTGGCCCTCACCGTGGCGCTCGCCCGCGAGATGCTCACGCTCGCCGGCCGGCCGGACGCCGACGTGGAGGCCGCGCTGAAGGACGGCCGCGCCATGGACGCCTGGCGAGCGACCATCCGGGCGCAGGGCGGCGATCCTGATGCGGCGCTCCCAGTGGCGCGCGAGCACCACGTGGTCGTGGCCGAACGCGACGGCGTTCTCGTCGACCAGCAGGCGCTGCCGTTCGGAATCGCTGCTTGGCGTCTGGGAGCAGGCCGAGCGCGCAAGCAGGATCCCGTGCAGCACGCCGCCGGAATCGAGCTGCACGCCAAGCCGGGCGACTCCGTGCGTGCGGGCCAGCCCCTGTTCACGCTGGCGGCGGACGAGCCCGAGCGGTTCGACCGCGCCCTGCAGGCGCTCGAGGGCGCCTATCGCATCGGCGACGCGGGCGACCCGGTGCTCGACGGCGGCCCCCTCATCGCGGAGCGCATCGCCTCCTGACCGAAAAGCGAGGACATTCCGAAAAGCGAGGCGATTTCGACCGACACGCCGTCTGGGCCCGCTGCGGAACGGCGTGGCGCCGAAGATCGCCTCGCTTTTCGGCCAGGGCTGGGCCGGGATCGCCTCGCTTTTCGGTCGGGAGGACGGGTGCGCGCGCGGCCTGCGCCGATACGCTGGAACAGTGAACACGATTCCGACGGAGTACCTGCTTCCCGGCGGTGGCGCCAGCATCAACGCGCTGCCCAAGGTCTCGCTGCACGATCACCTCGATGGCGGCCTGCGCCCGCAGACCATCATCGAGCTGGCCGACGCGATCGACCTCGACGTGCCCGAGACGGATGCCACGGCTCTGGCCTCGTGGTTCGCCGACCAGTCGGACTCCGGCTCGCTCGTGGAGTACCTGAAGACCTTCGACATCACGACGGCGGTCATGCAGACCACCGAGGGGCTCGAGCGGGTCGCGCGTGAGTTCGTGCAGGACCTGGCCGCCGACGGCGTGATCTACGGCGAGATCCGGTGGGCACCCGAACAGCACCTCAGTCGAGGCCTCACCCTCGACCAGACCGTCGAGGCGGTTCAGGCGGGTATCGAGGCTGGGATCGACGACGTGGCATCCGCTGGCGGGTCGATCCGCATCGGGCAGCTCGTCACGGCCATGCGGCACGCCGGCCATGGCCTCGAGATCGCCGAGCTCGCCGTGCGCCACCGCGAGCGCGGGGTCGTCGGCTTCGACATCGCCGGTGCTGAGCTCGGCTTCCCGGCTCGCAATCACCTCAACGCCTTCGACTACCTCGCCAAGGAGTACCTGCCCGTCACCGTGCACGCCGGCGAGGCCGACGGCATCGACAGCATCCGCGGGGCCCTGTTCGATGGACGCGCCCTGCGACTCGGCCACGGCGTGCGCCTCGCCGAAGACATCACCATCGAGCGCGAAGACGACTCGAACACCTACGTCACGCTCGGTCCGGTGGCCCAGTGGGTGCGCGATCGGGAGATCGCCCTGGAACTCGCACCGTCGTCCAACCTGCAGACCGGCGCCATCGCACAGTGGGGGAGCGAACTGGTCGACCACCCGTTCGACCTGCTGTACCAGCTGGACTTCCGGGTGACCGTCAACACCGACAACCGTCTCATGAGCCGCACGACGATCAGCCGCGAACTCGCGCTGCTCGCGGATGCGTTCGCCTACGACGTGGATGACTTCGAGGTCTTTCAGCTCAACGCGGCCTCAGCGGCGTTCCTCTCGCTCGAGGAGCGCGATGAGCTCATCGACGCGATCAACCGTGGCTTCGACCAGGCCTGAGTCCGTCGTTCCCACCCCACTGGAGAGGTACCGCCTTCGTGCTCCCTGCCCTGCCCGATCGGGCCATCCGTGTCGCCGCGCCCGCCGTGGACTGGCGTGCGGCCGTGGCCGCCGCGGGTGACGCTCTCGCGGATTCCGGCGCGACCACGGAGCACTACACCGAACGCATGATCGGGGTCATCGAGGAGTTCGGCGCCTATGTCGTCATCGCTCCAGGGCTCGCGCTCGCCCATGCTCGGCCGGGATCCGACGTTCGCCGTGACGGCCTCAGCGTCATCACGCTCGCGGAACCGGTGCGATTCGGGCATCCGCACAACGATCCCGTCAGTGTCGTGATCGGCCTCGCGGTCACGAGTTCCGACGATCATGTCGGCGTCGTCGCCGAGCTCGCGAACGTCTTCAACGATCACTCCGTCATCCCGGCCCTCGCCGCCGCGAGTGACGCCGATGCTGTTCGAGCACTGTTGGGAGTATCGGAATGAAGATCATCGTTCTGTGCGGGGTCGGCGTCGGCACCTCGGCCATCCTCAAGCTCAATGCCGAACGCGCGCTCGAACGGCTCGACGTGGAGGCCGACGTCTCGGCGACGGATGCCGCGGGCGTCGCCGTCGCCGCGGCCGACGCCCAGGTCATCCTCACCTCGCCCGAACTGGTCGCCCACATCGGCCAGACCAATGCCGACGTGGTCGTGATCGAGAACTACTTCGACCTCGACGAGGTCACGGCCAAGCTCGAGCGCGCCGTCGGCTGAGTGCCCACGGGTAGCCGTTCCCTGAGCCTTTCGAAGGGAACTCGGGCTCGTTCCCTGAGCCTGTCGAAGGGAACTCGGGTCGTTCCCTGAGCCTGTCGAAGGGAACCCGCCATCCTGCGGTGGTCGCGCCCCTTCGACAGGCTCAGGGAGCGCTGCTTCTCGAAGGACGGCGCCTTCGCGCGGTGGGTCGCGCCTCTTGGCTGGTAGCCGTTCCCTGAGCCTGTCGAAGGGAACCCGGCCATCCGCGGTGGTCGCGCCCCTTCGACAGGCTCAGGGAGCGCTGCTTTTCGAACGACGGCGGCTTTACGCGGTGGTCGCGCCTCTTCGCTGGTCGCCGTTCCCTGAGCCTGTCGAAGGGAACTATGGTCGTTCCCTGAGCCTGTCGAAGGGAACGCCCCCGCGCGACTCCTACGCGAGCAGCTCCCGCATGCCCGCCTCGAGCGCGGCGACCGCGGCGGTGGCCGCCGCCGTGCGCTCGTCCACGGTGCCCTCCTCGCTCGACGCGTCGATGTAGACCTTGAGCTTGGGCTCGGTGCCACTCGGTCGCACCATGACCCTCGAGCCGTCGTCGAGCCAGATGCGCAGCACGTCGCTCGGCGGCAGGCCGCCGAAACCCGTCGCGAGGTCATCGATGCGATCCACCCGCACGTCGCCGATGTGACTGGGCGGCTCCTCGCGCAGCCGTGTCATCAGTCGCGCGATGTCGCCGAGGTCGCTGACCCGGATGGAGACCTGCGACGACGCGAAGGCGCCGAAGGTCTCGGTGAACCGGCGGAGGTGATCCGCAACGCTCAGCCCATCGGCCTTCAGGTCGGCCGCGAGCGACAGGAAGGCCAGTGCGGCCGAGACGCCGTCTTTGTCGCGCACGACATGCGGATCAACGAGGTAGCCGAGCGCCTCTTCGTAGCCGAAGAGAAGGCCCGGCGCGCGGGAGATCCACTTGAAGCCGGTGAGGGTGTTCGAGGTGTCCAGGCCGTAGTACCGGGCGATCGCCGCGAGGCCGGGGGAGGAGACGATCGAGCAGGCGAGCGTGCCCTCTCCGGCGTTCAGCCCATGCGCGGCACTCTCTGCAGCGCGCCAACCGAGCAGTAGCCCGACCTCGTTGCCGCTAAGGCGCCGATAACCGGTGTCGGATGCGGCGTCGGGGATGGCGACCGCGAGCCGATCCGCGTCGGGGTCGTTCGCGATGACGAGTTCGGCATCCGCTTCACGGGCCGCCTCGAAGGCGAGGTCCATCGCCCCGGGCTCCTCCGGGTTCGGGAACGACACGGTGGGGAACGCAGCATCGGGCTCGATCTGCGCCGAGACGACCTTGGGCTCCTCGAAGCCGGCCGTGGTGATCACGCGCCGGAAGGTCTCCCAACCGACGCCGTGCATGGCGGTGTACAGGGTCGCCACCCTCGCCGACGGCGGCGAGACGATCGCGGCGGTGGCCTCGACGTAGGCGTCGACGACCGATTCGCCGGCGTCCTCGTAGCCCCCACGGGGAAGGTCGAGCACGCTGCCGCCGGATGCGACCAGCAGGATCTCCTCGGCGATCTCCACGTCGGCGGGAGAGACGATCTGGGAGCCCTGGTCGCGGCCGCCGAGGTAGACCTTGTAGCCGTTGTCGTCGGGCGGGTTGTGCGACGCCGTGACCATGACCCCGGCGCTGGCGTCGAGGTGGCGTACGGCGAAGGCCAGCACGGGCGTGGGCAGCAGCCGCGGAAGCAGCATGGCGCGTACTCCGGCGCCGGCCATGATCGCGGCGGTGTCCTCGGCGAAGACCTGGGAGTTCTTGCGTCCGTCGTAGCCGATCACGACGCTCGGCACGGCGCCGATGGGCGCGTGGTTCTTCAGGTACGCCGCCAGACCGGCGGCCGCCTGACTCACGAGCACGCGGTTCATGCGGTTGGGACCGGCGGCGATGCGGCCGCGCAGCCCGGCGGTCCCGAACACGAGGCGCTGATCGAAACGGTCGTGAAGCTCTTCGACTGCGGGCGAAGAACCGGCCTCGGCCGCGTCGATCAGTGCGCGCAACTCCGCCTGGGTCTCGGTGTCGGGATCTTGCGCCAGCCAGGCGCGGGCCTGCTCGAGTACGCGGTCGGGGGCATCCGTGTCTGTCATCGATGGCTCCTAGATGCTCGTGACGATACGGGCGAGCAGGGCGCTGATGACGGATTCGGCGGCTCGGCCGGCCTCGATCACCTCTTCGTGGCTCAGCGGCGTCTTCTGGATGCCGGCGGCGAGGTTGGTGATGAGCGACATTCCGAGGATCTCCATGCCGGCTTCGCGGGCGGCGATCGCCTCGAGGGCCGTCGACATGCCGACGATGTGTCCTCCGATGGTCTTGGCCATCTGCACCTCGGCCGGGGTCTCGTAGTGCGGTCCGCGGAACTGGCAGTAGACGCCCTCATCGAGGCCGGGCTCGATCTCGCGGGCGATGTCCCGCAGTCGGGCGGAGTAGAGGTCGGTGAGGTCGACGAAGGTCGCGCCCTCGAGGGGTGAGTCGGCCGTCAGGTTGATGTGATCGCTGATCAGCACGGGGGTGCCGGGCGTCCAGTGCTCCTTGATGCCGCCCGCGCCGTTCGTGAGGATCATCGTGCGGGCACCCGTTGCCGCCGCGGTGCGCACGCTGTGCACCACACGTCGCACGCCGTGGCCCTCGTAGTAGTGGGTGCGGGCGCCGATGACGAGCGCGTGCTTGCCGTTCGGAAGCGCGATCGAGCGCAGCGTGCCGACGTGGCCGGCGAGGGCGGGGGCGGAAAACCCCGTGATCTCGGCCGCGGGGATGGTGGCCACATTCTCGCCGAGCAGGTCGGCCGCCTTGCCCCAGCCGCTGCCGAGGGTGAGGGCGATGTCGTGGCGGGCGATCCCGGTGCGGTCGGCGATCTCGGATGCCGCGGTGCGGGCGACCTCGAACGGGTCGGCGCTCGGGTGCTCCAGCGGGTTCGTCGTCGAAGAGTGCATCCCTTCACTCTAGGGCGCGCTCGCGGCCCCCATGGCTGCGGCATCCTGCGGCGCGGCGTCGGCGCGGCGTCGACTCGGCGACGACGCGGCGAAGGCCGGTTTGGAGCGGCATCCGCGGGTACGAGACAATAGGGCAATGGCCTACGAGTTCGAGCGCAAACAACGGATCGCTGTACTCGGAGGAGGCCCCGGCGGATATGAGGCGGCGCTCTCGGCGGCCCAGCTCGGCGCCGAGGTCACGCTGATCGAGCGTGTCGGCGTCGGCGGGTCCGCCGTGCTGACCGACGTTGTCCCGTCGAAGTCGCTCATCGCCACGGCCGAGGCATCCAACTCCATCAAGGAGGCGGCAGAGCTCGGCGTGCAGTTCTACGTGCGCGGCGAGAGCGGCACGCCGCAGCGGCCCGAGGTCGCGATCAACCTCGCTGCCGTGAACAAGCGGCTTCTGCGCCTGGCACGCCAGCAGTCCGAAGACATGACCGCGAACCTCGAGGCGGCCGGCGTGCGCATCATCCAGGGGGAGGGGCGCCTCGACGGCACCAGCGCCGTCATCGTCTCGACCGCACTCGGTGCCGACGGCACGGACTTCGACCGCATCGAGGCCGAGACGATCGTCATCTCCGTGGGTGCGAGTCCGCGCATCCTGCCCAGCGCAGTGCCCGATGGTGAGCGCATCCTCACCTGGACGCAGCTGTATTCGCTCAAGTCGGTTCCCGAGCACCTCATCGTCGTCGGCTCGGGGGTGACGGGGGCGGAGTTCGCGTCGGCCTACCGCGCGCTGGGCTCCGAGGTCTCGCTGGTCTCGAGCCGCGATCAGGTGCTGCCGGGCGAGGATGCCGATGCCGCCCACGTGCTCGAAGACGCCTTCCGCCGCAACGGCATGAACGTGCTCTCGAAGTCGCGCGCCCAGTCGGTGGTGCGCGTCGGCGACGGCGTGCAGGTGACGCTCGCCGATGGTCGCGTCATCGAGGGCTCGCACTGCCTCATGGCGATCGGCGCGGTTCCCAACACGGCGGGCATCGGTCTCGAGGATGCCGGTGTGCAGCTGACCTCGAGCGGCCACATCCGTGTGAACCGCGTTGCGCGCACGAGCATCCCGAACATCTACGCGGCCGGCGACTGCACGACGTTCCCGCCGCTGGCCTCCGTCGCCTCCATGCAGGGGCGCACCGCGATGTTCCACGCCCTCGGTGACATCGTGAACCCGCCAGAAGAGCGTGACATCACCTCGAACATCTTCACCCAGCCCGAGATCGCGACGGTCGGGTGGACGCAGAAGCAGATCGAGGACGGCATCGCACAGGGCCAGGTCTACAAGCTGCCGCTCGCCTCGAACCCGCGGGCCAAGATGATGAACATCCGCGAGGGCTTCGTCAAGCTGTTCGCGCGCACGGGCTCGGGCACGGTCATCGGCGGCGTCATCGTGGCGCCCAAGGCGAGCGAGCTCATCCTTCCGCTCGCGATGGCGGTCGAGAACCGGCTGACGGTCGACCAGATCGCCGAGGCGTTCCCGGTGTACCCGTCGCTCTCGGGCGCGATCACGGATGCCGCGCGCGCCATGCACATCGTCAACCTCTGACGCGCGCCCGCCGCCACACCGACGCCCCGCCGCCCAGACCGAAAAGCGAGGAGATTCCGAAAAGCGAGGCGTTCGTGCGTCCGACCCGGGCGCGTCGCGCTCCGGACCGGCGTGTCGCTCGGGATCTCCTCGCTTTTCGGGATCTCCTCGCTTTTCGGAAAGAGCGAAAGCGACGCGCGCCCGGGACTCAGTCCGCGATCGTGAGCAGAAGGTGCCCCGACGAGACCGTCGAGCCGACCGGCGCGTTCATGTTCGCGATGCGACCGTCCTTGTGTGCGGTCAGCGGCTGCTCCATCTTCATGGCCTCGAGCACGAGGATGAGGTCGCCCTTGACGACCTGGTCGCCCTCGTCGACGGCCACCTTCACCACGGTCGCCTGCATGGGCGCGGTCACCGCATCCCCGGTCGCCGTGTTCACGGCGTGGTGCTCGGCGCGGCGTCGAGGAGCGGCACCGGCGGTCTTCTCGGTCGACGCTCCCGGCAGCAGCCGCATCGGCAGGCTGACCTCGATGCGCCGCCCGTCGACCTCGACGACGACGGTGTTGCGCTTCTCGGATGCCGCAGGCTCGCCGCCCTCGCCGGTCCACGCCTGGATGGTGTTCTGGAACTCGGTCTCGATCCAGCGCGTGTAGACCGAGAACGGCTCGCCGTCCTCGGGTGCGAAGGCGGGGTCGCGCACGACGTCACGGTGGAAGGGCAGCACGGTCGGAAGGCCGGCCACCTCGAACTCGTCGAGTGCGCGGCGGGCGCGCTCGAGCGCTTCCTGCCGGTTGGCGCCGGTGACGACGAGCTTGGCGAGCAAGGAATCGAACGCGCCCGAGATCACGTCGCCGGCCTGCACGCCGCTGTCCACGCGCACGCCGGGTCCGCCGGCGGGCTTGAAGACGTGCACGGGGCCCGGAGCCGGCATGAAGTTGCGACCCGGATCTTCACCGTTGATGCGGAACTCGAAGGAGTGCCCGCGGGGGGCCGGGTCGTCGTAGTCGAGCTCGCCGCCCTCGGCGAGGCGGAACTGCTCCCGCACCAGGTCGATGCCGGTGACCTCTTCGGAGACGGGATGCTCGACCTGCAGCCGGGTGTTCACCTCGAGGAACGAGACGGTGCCGTCCTTGCCGATGAGGAACTCGCACGTGCCGGCACCGAGGTAGCCGACCTCTTTGAGGATGGCCTTCGACGCCCGGTACAGCTCGGCGTTCTGCTCTGCGGTGAGGAACGGCGCGGGCGCCTCCTCGACGAGCTTCTGGTGGCGGCGCTGCAGCGAGCAGTCGCGTGTGGAGACGACGACGACGTTGCCGTACGCATCCGCCAGGCACTGGGTCTCGACGTGGCGCGGCGCGTCGAGGTACTTCTCGACGAAGCACTCGCCGCGGCCGAACGCGGCGACGGCCTCGCGGGTGGCGGAGTCGAACAGCTCGGGCACCTCTTCACGGGTGCGGGCGACCTTGAGTCCGCGACCGCCGCCGCCGTAGGCGGCCTTGATGGCGACCGGCAGGCCGTACTCGTCGACGAATTCGAGCACCTCCGAGGCGTCGGCGACGGGGTTCAGGGTGCCGGGCGCGAGCGGGGCGCCGACCTTCTCGGCCACGTGCCGTGCCGACACCTTGTCGCCGAGGCGCTCGATGGCATCGGGGCTCGGGCCGATCCAGATCAGTCCGGCACCGATCACGGCGCGGGCGAAGTCCGCGTTCTCCGCGAGGAATCCGTAGCCGGGATGCACCGCATCCGCACCCGAGCGGCGGGCGACCGAGAGCAGCTTCTCGATGACGAGGTACGTCTCGGCGCTCGTGGTGCCGTCCAGCCCGTAGGCCTCGTCGGCGAGGCGGGCGTGAACCGCGTCACGGTCCTGGTCGGCGTAGACGGCGACCGAGAGGATTCCGCTGTCGCGCGCGGCGCGAATGACGCGGACGGCGATTTCGCCCCGGTTGGCGATGAGAACCTTGGTGATGCGCGGCATGATTCACCAGCCTACGGACGCGCGGCTACCCGGCTTTAGGCGGCCGTCCACAAAAGAAGTCCCCAAGTGCTTCGACTACCTACAACCTCACCGGTTCCAGAGGGTGGTCCACTCGACGCCGACGCCTCGCACGAGGTCGCGCAGTGTCGAGAGCGAGAGGCCGATCACGGTCGAGGGGTCGCCCTCCACCGATCGGATGAACGGACCGCCCAGGCTGTCGATCGTGAAGGCGCCGGCGACCTTCAGCGGTTCCCCGCTGGCGATGTAGGCGTCGATCTCGAACTCGTCGAGCTCCGCGAAACTCACCCGGGCCGATGCGACGGCGCCGGATGCCGCTCCCGGCTGCCCGCCGCGGTGGTCGATCAGCCAGTGCCCCGAGTAGAGCTCCCCGCTGCGACCACTCTGGCGCAGCCAGCGTTCGCGGGCCACCTCGGGCAGATGCGGCTTGCCGTAGATCTCTCCGTCGAAGAGGAACGCGGAGTCGCCGCCCAGGATGAGCCCTTCGATCGGCTCGTCGTCAACCCGACGGCCGAGAATGGCCTCGGCCTTCGCCCGGGCGAGCAGTTCCACCATCTCGGCCGCCCCCAGCCGGCGTGCCTCACGTTCCTCCACAGCGGCCACCAGCCCCTCTTCGTCGACGTGCGGGGAGATCGGGACGGGCTCGATGCCCGCGGCCCGCAGGGTGGCGAGCCGGGCGGGGGAGGTCGAGGCGAGGTAGAGACGCATGCGTTGGCGCTCCCATGTGGAATGCTCGAAGGATGGCCGCGAACTCGAACGCCAGCACTGCTCCAGCGGAGAACGCCCGCGACATCGAGCTCGACGTCACCAACGTAGCCCACGGCGGCGTCTTCATCGCCCGCCACGAGGGACGGGTCGTCTTCGTCGCCGACACCCTTCCCGGAGAGCGCGTCCTGGCGCGCGTCACCGAGAACCGGCACGAGAGCTTCTGGCGTGCGGAGACCCTCGAGGTACTCCAGGCAGCGCCGCAGCGGCGCGCCCACCTCTGGCGCGAGGCATCCATCGAGCGGCCGCCCCACGAGCGCGCGGGCGGTGCGGAGTTCGGCCACATCGAGCTGGAGCACCAGCGGGAACTGAAGCGCCAGGTGCTCACGGATGCGCTGCAGCGCATGGCCCGCTTCAGCAGCGACCTGCAGGTGGAGGCCGTCCAGCCTCCGGAGGGCGTCGGTGAGGATGCCGCGCGCAACGGGGCCGGCTGGCGCACCCGAGTGCGGCTGCAGGTCGGGGAGCGCGGGGAGGTCGGGCCGTTCGCGGCGCGCTCGCACCACGTCGTCGGCGTCGAGTCGTTGCCGCTCGCACATCCCGCCATCGCCGGCATCGCACCGCTGCGACAGGCCTTTCCGGGGGTCGCCCACGTGGAGCTCATCGCCCCGAGCGATGGCTCCCCGACGGTGATCCCGGTCGGACGTGATCGCCGTGGCAAGCCCAAGCGCATCCCGCCGCAGACGACGTACGAACGCGTCGGCGAGCGTCGCTTCGCGCTCGAGCTCGGTGGATTCTGGCAGGTGCACGCGCGCGCCGCGCAGACGTTGACGGATGCGGTGCAACAGGCCATCGACGTCGAGGACTTCGAACCGGGAGCCGCCAATCTCGACCTCTACGGCGGGGTCGGCCTGCTGGCCGCGGCCGTGGGCGACCGATTCGGGCCAGGGACGCGCATCACGAGCGTCGAGAGCGACGCGCGAGCGACCGATCACGCCGGGGAGAACCTCGCCGACTGGATCGGGGCGGGCGCCGTCACCGCCCGCGTCGATCACTACCTGGCGCGCCTGCTGCAGACGGCCGGCGCCTCCGAGCGCGGGAGGCTGCGCGATGGCACCGTCGTGCTCGACCCACCCCGATCGGGCGCGGGCCGCCAGGTCGTCGATGCCCTGGCCGAACTCGCTCCGCGGCAGCTCGTCTACGTCGCCTGCGATCCTGTCGCCCTCGCCCGGGACACCGGGCTGCTGCGCGAGCGCGGCTACGAGTTGCGTCGCATCCGTGCTTTCGACCTGTTCCCGAACACCCACCACCTCGAGGCCGTCGCGAGCTTCGCCCGCGCGTGAGCGCACCCGCAATAGTGTGGGATCACCAGCGAGCGAGGAAACCCCTGTGACAGCCAGCGATCCCATCCACGTCGCGATCGTCGACGACCACGAGTCGGTGGTGCTCGGGCTGAAGGCGGCCTGCGAGGCCGCCGGTCACGAGGTCATCTTCACGACGGCGCACGCGAGCGAGCTGCTCGACCACGTGCTTGGAACTCCCTGCGACGTCGTCGTGCTCGACCTGTCGCTCGGCGACGGCTCCCGGGTCACCGACAACGTCAAGGCGGCCCAGGCCACGGGCGCGGCGGTGCTCGTGCACTCCATCGCCGACCGGGCCGCCAGTGTGCGTGAGGCGCTCGCCGCCGGCGCGGCGGGCGTGATCCCCAAGTCCGCGCCGATGTCGGCCGTCATCGCCGCCATCGCCACCGTGGCGCGGGGCGACGTGCTCAACAACCTCGAGTGGGCGAGCGCGATCGACGCTGACGCCGACTTCGCCAAGGCCGCGCTGGGTCGACGCGAGCGCGACGTGCTGCACCTCTACGCATCGGGCCTGCCGCTGAAGGTCGTCGCGACGCAACTCGGAATCGCCCACTCGACCGCGCGGGAATACCTCGACCGGGTGCGGGTGAAGTACGTCGAGGTGGGTCGGCCGGCGCCGACAAAGGTGGACCTGCTTCGGCGCGCCGTCGAAGACGGCATCCTGCCCGGACTCGATCACGATCCCGCGGATGAGCGCTGAGGCGAGCGCGGCCCGTCCTCCCGCAGCCCTGACGCTGCCCGAGAGGCGGATGCCGCTCTCCACGCGCAGCATCCGGCTCGCGCTCTCGCGGGCGATCGCCGCATCCGGCCTGCTCTTCGGCCTGCAGACCTTGCCGGTGATGATCGGCCAGCTTCCGGCTTTCATCGATCCATGGGGCCTCATCCTCGCCGGAGCGGTCTTCGGCGGCATCGTGGTCGTCGCCGTCTCGAGCGTCGTCGACCGCGGAATCCGTACCGTCTTCGCCGGGTTCGCCATCGTCTTCCTGCTCGTGGAGCTCGCGTGGCCCCTCGTCGTGTCCGATCCTTCGGCGCTCGAGGGCGAGCGGCCATGGGTGTGGTTCCTGCTGACGGTCGCCTCCGCCAATGCGGCGATGGGCTTCCGACTCCCGATCGCCTCGGCCTATGTCGTCGTCGCGCCGGTGCTGTACGCCGTGGTGCGGGCACTTCCCGCGGGCGGCCAAGCCGATCTCGGCCGACTCAGCCTCGATACGGTGTACGCCGTCATCCTCGGGGCCGCGGTGCTCATCATCGTGGTCTCCCTGCAACAGGCCGCGGCGGCCGTCGACGCGGCGCAGGGCGCAGCCCTCGCCCAGTACGAGGCGGCCGTGCGCCAGAACGCCATCGACATCGAGCGCGTGCGCGTGGATGCGCTCGTGCACGACAGCGTGCTGACGACCCTGCTGGCCGCGGCCAACGCGGAGACGCCGGAGCAGCGCCGACTCGCGACCGCGATGGCGGCCTCCGCCCTCGCCCGTCTGGACCCGGAACCCGAGGCAGCGGTGACCGACGTGCTGCCGGTGAGCGAGCTCGCCCGGCGTTTGCGGGCCACCGGGGCATCCATCGCCGAACAGGTCACGCTGCGGGTGCACGACATCGACGACCGGGTGCTGCCCGCGGAAGTGCTCGAGGTGCTCTTCTCCGCCGCGGTGCAGGCCGTCGTCAACAGCCTGCAGCACGCAGGATCGCAGGGACGGCGGGTGAACCGGTCGGTGACGCTCAGCGGCACGGATCGCGGCTGCCGCATCGTCGTGCGCGACGACGGCGTCGGTTTCGACCCCGGTTCCGTTCCCGCGGGCCGCCTGGGCCTGCGCGTCTCGGTGCGGGAACGGATGGCGAGCGTCGGCGGCCGTGCACGGGTTGCGTCCGCACCGGGCGAGGGAACGACGGTGGAGCTCGAGTGGCCGGCGGAGGCGCAATCGTGATCACCATTCCGCGCGTCGCCATCCTCGCCCTCGCGGTGGTCTTCTCGGCCTATCACGTGGTTCTCGGGCTGTCCTCGCTCGACACCCCGTCGACGCCGTGGCCCACCATCGTCTCGATCGGGCTCTACATCGCCGCCACCGTGCTCAGCCTGTGGAACCCCCGCCAGGGGCGGATGCCCACGTGGATTGCCGCGTTCGTGCTGGCGGTGAGCGTCATCCTGCCCCTCGTCGTCACGGCGGCGCTCGACCCCGCCGCGAGCAACGGCTACGCGACCTGGTACGTGGCGGCCGTGGGCACGCTCATGACCATCACGGCCGTGCGAGGCCGGCTGGTGTTCGCCTGGACCGGAGTGCTCTTCCTCTGCCTGCAGACCCTCGTGTGGGCCGGACCAGAGGCCCTCGGCCGCCTCGGGGTCGTCGGCAGTGTGGTCTGGGTCGCGATCGCCCATGTCGGCGTGAGCACCGTGGCGCGCGCCGGCCGCGAGGCGCAGAGCTTCGCGGTCGCTCAACGGGAGGCGGCGCAGTGGCAGGCCGCTCAGGATGCCCGCGTCAACGAGCGCACGCGACGGCTCGAGCAGACGCGACGGCTGGCTGCGCCGATGCTGCAGCGGGTGGTCGAGACGGGCGGCGAGCTCGACGAGGCGCAACGGGCCACCTGCCGCAGGCTGGAGGCGGCGATCCGCGATGAGATCCGCGGGCGGATGCTCCTCGACGACGGGGTGCGCGCTGCGGTGCGTACGGCCAGGGAGCGCGGTGCCTCAGTGCTGCTGCTCGACGAAGGCGGCCTGGACGACCTCCCCGAGGGCGAGCGGGTGCGCATCCGTTCCCGGTTGAGCGCGGCGATCGCCGGAACGGACGCCGAGAACATCATCGTGCGCAGCGTCGCGGGGGACTCGCCCGCGGCCGTGACGGTCGTCGGCCGACGCGTGGATGCGACGGCGGCGGCACTCGGCGCCGACGACGCAGACGACGAGCTGGCCCTCTGGCTGGAGATCCCGCGCGTCGACGAGCCCGCTGCGGGATGACGATCCCCGGAGCAGGATGGGACGCTTCCGAATAGACACCAAGCTCGAAGGGGATGACGAAGGGGAGCCGATCCGAGACCAGCTCCCCTTCGGAATCCGAGTCAAAGCGATAACCCGAATATCACCTTGACTCGCCCCCAACACGTCCGCCGTGCTTACCCTGGTCGGCGGACCGCGGGCGGTGTTCAAAGGAACACCTGCACGACTTATAGTGCCGGAGCCTCATGGCGGACGAAAGTCATCACTTCGGGGGACAGGACAGGCGGATGCCGGCGAAGGGGAACGGCCGATCGCGCGCCAAATGCGACTCGGATGTCCGCATGCCGGCGTTCCCGGGGTACAACCGGATCAGGCGGTGCGAGGAAGTCCGCAGACCGCCGCGTCAGGCGTCGAAGCCCCGCCACCGGCCGGGGCCCGGTGTGAGTGGCGCTCGCAGGGAGCGCTGGCTGCGCTGCCAGGCCGAAACGCCGGCCTCGTTCACCTGGCGGGCGTGCTCCGACTCCTCGCGAAGCAGCGAGTCGAGAACCGCCGTGATGGCGGCCGTCTCCTCGGCGGACACCCGAGCCGTGCGAAAACGCAGGGCAGCCGGGTCGAAGCTCTCGGGTGAGGACTCTATGCTCACAGCGGGATGTTCCCGTGCTTCTTGGCGGGCAGGCTCGCCCGCTTCGTGCGCAGGGCACGCAGCGCCTTCGTGATCGCGACCCGTGTGCCGGCGGGCTCGATGATGCCGTCGAGCTCGCCGCGTTCTGCCGCGAGGAAGGGCGAGGCGACGTTGTAGGTGTACTCGTTCGCGAGCTTGGTGCGCACGGCGGCGACGTCTTCTCCCGCCTCCTCGGCGCGCTTGATCTCGCCCCGGTAGAGGATGTTGACGGCGCCCTGGCCGCCCATCACCGCGATCTCCGCGGTCGGCCAGGCCAGGTTGATGTCGGCGCCGAGCTGCTTGGAGCCCATGACGATGTAGGCGCCGCCGTACGCCTTGCGCAGGATGACGGTGACGAGGGGAACCGTGGCCTCCGCGTAGGCGTAGAGCAGCTTCGCGCCACGCCGGATGACGCCCGTCCATTCCTGGTCGGTGCCCGGCAGGTAGCCGGGTACGTCGACGAGCGTGACGATGGGAATGGAGAAGGCGTCGCAGAAGCGCACGAAGCGAGCCGCCTTCTCGCCCGCGTCGATGTTGAGGGTTCCCGCCATCGCGTTGGGCTGGTTGGCGATGATGCCGACCGAGCGACCCTCGACGCGGCCGAAGCCGATCACGATGTTCGGCGCGAACAGAGGCTGCACCTCGAGGAAGTCGCCCCCGTCGACGATGCTCTCGATGGCCGTGCGGATGTCGTAGGGCTGGTTGGGGGAGTCGGGGATGAGGGTGTTGAGCTTGCGGTCGGCATCCGTCACCTCGAGCTCGGCCTCGCTCTCGTAGGCCGGCGGGTCGGAGAGGTTGTTGTCGGGCAGGAAGCCGAGCAGGGTGCGCACGTAGTCCAGTGCGTCGGACTCGTCGCTCGCGAGGTAGTGCGCCACTCCCGAGATCTTGTTGTGGGTGAGCGCGCCGCCCAGCTCCTCCATGCCGACGTCTTCACCGGTCACCGTCTTGATGACGTCGGGACCGGTCACGAACATCTGGCTGGTCTTGTCGACCATGACGACGAAGTCGGTGAGGGCCGGGGAGTACACCGCTCCACCTGCCGCGGGACCGCAGACGATCGAGATCTGCGGGATGACGCCGGAGGCCTTGGTGTTGAGCCGGAAGATCTCGCCGTACTTGCCGAGGGCCACCACGCCCTCCTGGATGCGCGCGCCGCCGGAGTCGAGGATGCCGATGAGCGGAACGCCGGTCTTCAGGGCGAGTTCCATGACCTTGATGATCTTCTCGCCGGCCACCTCGCCGAGCGAGCCGCCGAAGATGGTGAAGTCCTGGGCGAACACGGCGACCTGGCGACCGTGCACCGTGCCGACCCCGGTGACTACGGAGTCGCCGTAGGGCCGCTTGGCCTCCATGCCGAAGGCGTGCGTGCGGTGGCGCACGTACTCGTCGAGCTCGACGAACGAGCCGGCGTCGAGCAGCTGGTCGATGCGCTCACGGGCGGTCATCTTGCCCTTGGCATGCTGCTTCTCGATGGCCGCCTCGCCGCTCGCCGTGACGGCCTCGTGGTAGCGGTTCTTGAGGTCGGCGAGCTTGCCGGCTGTCGTCGACATGTCGGGCTCCGTGGCGGGGGTGTTCACAGTCACGCGATTCAGCCTAGCCCGGGCACTCGCGGCCGCCCCGTTGACGGATGCCTACAAACATTCGCCCGATCCCTCGTGATCACCTCCGATCGCCGGTGCCGGCGACATCTGCGGACGGAGCGCCGCGATGCCCGCTAACCTGAACCGGACAGGAGGTCTCCCATGGATTTCTCGCGCAGTCGCGACCGGGTCTCGCGGTTCGAGTTCCTCGATGAGGCGGCGTCGACCAACGACGAGCTCGTCGAGCGGGCGATCGGGGTCGACGCATCCGCGTGGGGCGACTTCTCCGTGCTGGTCACCGACAACCAGACCATGGGGCGCGGGCGGCTCGGTCGCACCTGGATGGCGCCGGAAGGCAAGTCGCTGGCAACCTCGGTGCTGCTGCGCCCCGCCGGGCTCTCCGTCGAGCGTTTCGGCTGGCTGCCGCTCATCGCCGGCGCCGCCCTCACCGGCGCGATCCACGACGTCGTGGCGCCGTTCGAGCACGCACGCACGGATGTGGAGGACGGCACGACGGCGGAGCTGCCCGTGGAGCTGAAGTGGCCGAACGACGTGCTCATCGCGGGCTACAAGGTCTGCGGCATCCTCGCCGAACTGCTTCCCGGCGGCCAGGGTGTCGTGATGGGCGCCGGACTCAACCTCGCGCTCGACGAGCACGACCTGCCCACCCTGACCTCGACGTCGATCCTGCTGGCGACGGGAGAGGCGCCCGATCCCGACGTCGTGCTCGCGGGTTACCTGGGTCGGTTCCGCGAGCTGTACGAGCGTTTCGTCGCCGCCGACGGCGACCCGTTCGCGAGCGGCATCCATGCCGCGGTGACCCGGGTGTGCGGCACCCTCGCAGCCGAGGTGCGGGTGGAGTTGCCGGGCGGTTCGGAGCTCTACGGAACCGCGGTGGAGATCGATTCGGACGGCCGGCTGGTCGTCGTCAACCGTGAGAACGGCCAGACGCTGGCCGTGGCTGCCGGCGACGTGACACATCTGAGGTATTAATGACTCATGAGCACCATGGGCGACCCTCAGCCCGGCGCGACCGGACCTGCCGCCCCGGGTGAACGCGTCATCGCGCGCATCCGTCGCCACGCCCGGGTGCTGTTCTGGCCCACGGTGCTGCTCGTGGCATCCTGCGCGGCCGTCGGCTACTTCGCCTGGAGCCTGCCTGAGGCGTGGATGGGGTGGGCGCTCTGGGGAGGCCTCGCCGCGATCGCGTTCTTCGGCTGGCTCGTGCCGTTCATCTGGTGGCTCGGCCAGCGCTGCACCATCACGACGCGACGCGTCATCATCCGCAGCGGATTCTTCGTGCGGACGCGGCAAGAGGTGGCGTTCACGCGCATCTACGACGTGAGCGTGCGCCGCAGCTGGTTGCAGAGCGCGTTCCGCAGCGGAGACGTGCTGTTGAACAGCGGCGCGGACCGGCCGGTGGTGCTGCGCGACGTACCGCGGGCCGGCCTCATCCAGCGAGCACTGCACGACCTGACGGATGCCGCGCACGGCACGACGACGCAGGTGCACTGGCAGAACGCGCCGTCAGCTCTCACCGACCAGACGGTCGCCTGGGGCGGGCGCTAGCGGCTTCGCGGGCTCATCCTCGTCGATGCTCGGCCCGGCGAAGACCCCGTAGCGGTAGGCGATGAACCGGAATGCGGTTCCCAGGGCCAGGCCGATCACGTTCGAGGAGATGTTGTCGGCGAGTACCGAGGTCATCCCGAGCAGGTAGTGCGAGACCCACAGGCAGAGCAGGCCGATCAGCATGCCGACGACGCTCGCAGTGAAGAACTGGACGCCCTCACGCAGGGTGCGGTTGGAGCGCTTGTCGCCGAAGGTCCAGTAACGATTGCCCATCCAGTTGACGATGATGGCGGCCGTTGTGGAGATGACCTTGGCGATCAACGGGCCGGTGTGCAACTGCTCGGGAGAGAGCACCGTCGTGCGCAGCAGGTTGAACAGGCCGATGTCGACGATGAAGCCCACGGCGCCGACCGCGCCGAAGCGCAGCAGCTGACCCGCCAGGGCACGCCAAGCCGGCGTCGAGGTCGTCGTCACGGAGTGCCTTCCCGATAGGGCGGATGGGCGAAGATAGAGAGCGTGCTCGGCAGTCTAATGACGGCGGGCGAACGCATCCTGAACAGAGCCTGCGCATCGCGGGCCCGAGCTGAGAGTCTCACCATGATCGTTGGCGTGATCGGCGCAGGGCAGCTTGCCCGCATGATGATTCCCCCCGCCGTCGAGCTCGGAATCGAGCTGCGCGTACTGGCCGAGGCCGACGGAATGGCCGCGGCGCTCGCCGCGACCGCGGTCGGCGACTACCGCGAGCGAGAGCGCGTGCTCGAGTTCGCCGAGGGTGTCGACGTCGTCACGTTCGACCATGAGCACGTGCCGCAGGACATCCTGCGCGAACTGGTCGAGCGGGGCGTCGCGGTGCATCCCGGCCCGGATGCGCTGCTCTATGCCCAGGACAAGCTGCTCATGCGGCAGAAGCTCTCAGAGTTGGGACTGCCCGTTCCCGACTGGGCGCGGGTCGAGAGCCCGGATGACCTGGCCGCGTTCTTGGACGCGCACGGCGGCCGCGCTGTCGTCAAGACGCCCCGTGGCGGCTACGACGGCAAGGGAGTGCGCGTGGTGAGCGCGCCCCACGAGGTCGACGACTGGTTCACCGCGCTCGCTGAAGACGGCCAGGGTGGCGGCCTGCTTGCAGAGGAACTCGTCGACTTCTCGCGCGAGCTCGCCCAGCAGGTCGCCCGGAGTTCTTCGGGCGAGGTGGTCGCCTGGCCCCTGGTGGAGACGGTTCAGCAGGGCGGCGTGTGCGCGGAGGTCATCGCGCCTGCTCCGCACTCGGCCGGACGGATCGCCGATCTCGCCGCCGACATCGCGATCGCGGTGGCCGAGGGCATCGGCGTGACCGGAGTGCTTGCCGTCGAACTCTTCCAGACGGTGGATGGCCGGGTGCTCGTGAACGAACTCGCCATGCGGCCGCACAACAGCGGGCACTGGTCGATCGACGGCTCCACGACGAGCCAGTTCGAGCAGCATCTGCGTGCCGTGCTCGACCTGCCGCTGGGAGCCACC
This sequence comes from Rathayibacter sp. YIM 133350, assembly GCF_037404875.1. Classification (NCBI taxonomy): domain Bacteria; kingdom Bacillati; phylum Actinomycetota; class Actinomycetes; order Micrococcales; family Microbacteriaceae; genus Rathayibacter; species Rathayibacter sp. YIM 133350. The sequence continues at coordinate 111,254 of NZ_JBBELO010000011.1, read as the reverse complement.
GGCACCCACGAGCCGTGGGCGGTGATGGTGAACCTTCTGGGCGGGCCGGAACGTGGCTCGCTCGCCGACCGCTTCCCGGCGGCGATGGCGGCGCATCCGACGGCCAAGATCCACACGTATGGCAAGGACTCGCGCCCCGGCCGCAAGGTCGGCCACGTCACCGTCATCGGAGCGGACCTCGACGACGTGACCTACGAGTCGCGCGCCGTGGCGGCGATCTTGCTCGATTGAGGCTCGCTGCCGAGCGGGCCATGGGTGGGCATCGCGAGAGCAACTTCGTCGCAGCATCCGCCGGTTTGCGTGTGCCCTCCGGGGTTTCCCAGCAGCCGGGCCCTACGATCGACGGGTGACTGAGAGCAACCCGACGGTCGGCATCGTCATGGGCAGCGACTCCGACTGGCCCGTGATGAGCGACGCAGCGCAGACCCTCCGCGACTTCGGCATCCCCTTCGAGGTGGAGGTCGTCTCGGCGCACCGGACTCCGCGCAAGATGATCGACTACGGTACCGACGCCCGCGACCGCGGCCTGAAGGTCATCATCGCCGGCGCCGGCGGCGCCGCCCACCTCCCGGGAATGCTCGCATCGGTGACCACCCTGCCCGTGATCGGCGTGCCCGTGCCGCTCGGCAAGCTCGACGGCCTGGACTCGCTCCTTTCCATCGTGCAGATGCCGGCCGGCATTCCGGTTGCCACGGTCGCCATCGGGAACTCGAAGAACGCCGCCTTGCTCGCCCTGCGCATCCTCGGTGCCGCAAATCCGGCGATCGGCGATCAGCTGGCCGCCTACGCCGCAGACCTCGAGCAGCTCGTCGAGAAGAAGAACACGGACCTGCAATCGCGCCTATGAGCTCCCTGACTGCCACCGCCAGCCCCATCCGCTATCCGGATGCCGGCTCCCGGACCTTGATGACCCGACGTGCCTGGTGGCTCGTCGTTCTGAACTTCCTCATCCCCGGCTCTCCCCAGGTCCTGGCGGGCAATCGACGCCTCGGCCGGTTCGGCCTCGGAACGACCCTCGTGCTGTGGGGCATGCTCGTTGTTCTCGCCGCGCTCTGGTTCTTCGCCAAGACGATGCTCTACTCGCTCTTCAGCACCTCCGCGAGTCTCTGGGCGATCGCGGCGATCCTGCTGTTCTACGGCATCGTCTGGGTCGTTCTCACGCTCGACACCCTGCGGCTGGTGCGCATCGTGCGCACTGCGCCGTCGGCACGGGTGTGGATCGCCGGGCTCACGACCGTCGTCATGGTGGTGCTCAGCGGATCGGCTGCGTACGGGGCGTATCTCGCGACGACCGCCAGCGGCTTCCTGTCGAGCGTGTTCCAAGCCGGCCCGAGCGTTCCGCCGATTGACGGGAAGTACAACATCCTGCTCCTGGGAGGCGATGCCGGTCCCGACCGGGACGGCCTGCGCCCCGACAGCATCTCCGTCGTCAGCGTCGACTCGACGACGGGCCGTTCGGTGGTCATCGGACTTCCCCGCGACCTCGAGAATGTGCCATTCTCGCCGGGACCGATGGCCGACAAGTACCCGAATGGCTACGGCTACGACGACGAGTGCGACGTGGACGTGTGCCAGCTGAACTCCATCTACACGGAGGTGGAGCTGAAGAGCCCGGAGATGTACCCGGATGCGCAGGCGAAGGGCTCGGAGCCGGGCATCGAGGCGATGCGCGACGCCGCGGAAGGCATCACCGGATTGCCCATCCAGTACTACGCCCTTATCGACATGCAGGGCTTCTCCGACCTCATCGATGCTCTGGGAGGCGTCACCGTCGACGTCAAGGACCGTGTGCCCATGGGCGCCGGTCACGACGAGGATGGGAATCCCGTTGAGATCACGGACTGGATCGAGGCTGGGGTGCAAAAGCTGGATGGTTTCCACGCGCTCTGGTATGCGCGATCACGGTATGGCACCAGCGATTATGACCGCATGCAGCGCCAGGGCCAATTGCAGGATGCGATCCTGCAGCAATTCAATCCGGCGAACGTGCTCACCAAATTCCAGTCGATCGCCGCGGCCGGCGCTCAAGTCGTGAAGACGGACATCCCCCAGTCGATGCTCGGCTACTTCGTAGACCTAGCGCCGAAGGCGAAAGGCCAGCCCGTCACCCGCTTGGCCATGGTTCCACCGGACGTGGATCCTACCGCTCCCGATTACGACTGGATCCACCAGACTGTGCACGCGGCGGTGTTCCCGCCGACCTCGTCTCCTACGCCGAAGGGCTGAGGCTCTCACAGTTCGGCGTGGAGCTGCCAGACACGATCCGCAGAATCTCGCCAGCTGTAAGCGCGCGCGCGATCTCGAGCGAGCACGCCCAATCGTGCTCTTCGTGCTTCGTCGCCGACGAGTTCCGTGATGGCAACCGACAACCGCTGAGCGTACGTCGCAGAGTCATCGCGTTCGACGACTGTCCCTGCTCCGCCAGCGACTTCCACCAGGGCTGGCGCATCGGAGTGCACGACCGGACGACCGAAGTACATCGCCTCGAGCAGCGGCAGCCCGAATCCTTCGGCCAGACTCGGCATGACGAAGAGGGTAGAGCGGGAGAGGACTACGGCCAGATCGGCATCGTCCAGGTATCCGAGTGCGCGCACTCGACCCTCTGGAAGGCCCACCTCTGCCGCCAGTGCGTCGATGTCGACGCCGCCCCAACCCTTCGGTCCTACGACGAGTAGCGGGAGATCCGTTGCCTCAGGTAAGGAAAGCGCCTTGATGAGTGAGCGGATGCCCTTCCGAGGTTCGAGGGTGCCGACGCTGAGAAGATAGCTGTCGGGCAACTGGAGGCGGACAGCACGAGCGTCTTCGTCGGCGGGCAAACTCAACCGTGGACTGACAGCACCGCCGACGACGCGCACCCGGTCGCCGAAGTCGACGTGCTCATTCAGCTCGAGCGCGACGGCGTGAGTGGGCACAATGATCGCGTCGGCATGGCGATGTGCCCGCTCAGCCATCGCTCGATGCCATGCGACGCCATGGGGAGTGAGTGTCTCGGGATGAGTCCACGGCACTGCATCGTGGATCGTCACCGCGACTTGCCCGTGCGACGAACGCTCGTGGCGACTGAGCGGCGCGAGGAGGCTCGGTGCATGCACAATCGACCCCTTGAGACCGGTCAAGACCCCATAACGCCAGGCGATCGCCAACTCACGTCTGCGCAGGGAAAGGGTCTCCACTGCGGCGAGGCCTGTCACTCGTCCACGGAGGCCGGCAATCGTGCCCTCGTCCACTGCTGACACGATTCCGACAACGTCGCAGCCTGGGGGAGCCTGCGCAATCAACGCTGTCGTGAGGTCGTCGGTGTATCGCCCGATGCCACCGGGAACGGGAGCGAGCAACTGCTCGAGGACAACTTTGAGCGTGGTCACTGTGGCCCTATCCGTATGGATCGAACGGCCCGCAACGGACGAGTGAGTCGCCACGACCAGGTGCTTCTCAGTCGTTGAAGTTCCGCCTCGGCTCTCTCCGTCCGCGCCGCTCGCGATGCGAGCGCTTCCACCTTGCGTTCGAGGTCGTGCTTGGAGCGCTCCAGCCCGGCGATACGCTCTTCTTCGCCGAGCCTTCCGACGGTAACGAATGAGTCGAACATTCCTGCCGGATAGCTCAGCGCTGCGCCTATGCTTTCGAACTGTTCCTCAGCGACGTAGAAGCGCGAGAGTCCGTCGAACATGCAGTAGCGGTAACCTCGGTCCATAACCAGATGCTCCCACTCACGATGGGTGGGCTCGGTCGTAAGAGGAGCGGTCGCTTCGATAACGAGTACCCATGGCCGATACTTGCTCAGATCGATCGACCTCAACACAGATCCTTCGGCGCCTTCTGTGTCGATCGTCATGAAGTGAATGGGTGTCTCCGCCAGGCCGGCTTCGACGATTATGTCGTCGAGCCGCCGTGCGGAGACCGTGAGCTCGTCGATCGACCAGCCGTTGCTCGCATGTCTGGCGCCGATTTCATCGACCAGTGTCGACAGGCCGGTGTCACCGATCGCGTGGAGTGTGACCACTTCCATTTCGGAGTCTGTCGCCGCCGCCTGAACGACGAGGTCCCTGGGTCTCTCCGCTCTGAAACGGTCCGCCAGAATCGGGTTCGGCTCGACCGCGATACCCCGCCAGCCGCGATCGTAGAACGCCCGCGTGATCGAGAATTCGGTCGGATCGTTGGCCCCGACATCGATGTAGACGCCTCGTTCGATAGACGATAACGCCCTGTTGAGGACGACGTCTTCGCCATTCTGCGCAAAGGAAATGAACCGCCCCAAGTTGTTCAAGACGCTGGTTCCCCGGCCGTCGCGATAACGCTATGCGCCGGCCCCGTTCGAGCGAACCTGCGCAGCCCAACCCGCCACGATGGCTCTGCGGTCCAGTGCAAGGCCGCGCTCGCGTTCAGGCGGTGGGCCGAGACCGGACCCGTGGGGATTGGATCTACCACGCTGACCGCATCGCCAGGATCGATGGTGCGTTCGACTCCTCGACTTCGGCGGGACTGAATACGACCAAGTTCACGGTGATCCTTGCTTCTCGAGATGGTGAGCGGCCCCGCCGTCACGACTGCGTGAGACGCGTCATCATCCTAACGAACTGAGTGAGGGCGAAGTCGTGAACGGCTGCGCGGAATTCAACCTCCAACGTCGCACTAGGGGATGAAACCGTGAGCCCTTCGGACCTTGTCAACGCTTGCGTGTACCACCGCATTCAGCTCGGTCTGGCCGGGAGTACCGGCATAGTCGTAGATCCGGTAGCCGCTGCATTCGGTGATGGAATTCGGCTCTCCCAACGGTTTGACGGAATCTTCGGTAACGAATCCCCAGGGATCTACAACAACGAAGGTGAACTCCTGATGGAGATAACTCGCCATATTGATCATGGCTGGGAACACTGTCAGATCACCATTCACTTGGAGGATTGGGTATCGGTGAGAACCGTACACCTCCCAATTTCGGGTGAGCCAGAAAGTGCCCACACCGGCCTTCGCGTCTGCCGGAAGTTTCGCAGTGCATTCGGCGCCTCCCCGGCTGGAGGAGGTCGCCATGTCGACGGCGTTCGGTGCCGCGATGGCGGCGCCGATCAAGATCGTGCAGGCGATCGCGCTCACGAGAGCTGTCCCGAAGCGAGAGAGACTCGCGCGAAGCTCGGCTCGCTGCACCGAGGACAAGAGGTATCGGAAGAAACGCACCGTCTCGTACGATGCGCTCAGGAGGGGAAAGACGAACAATGGCTCGAGATATCGGGTCGTCAGCGAGCCGGTGGCGATCGCACCTGATAGCAGGGAGACGACCGAGACCCACGAGAATACGGCGAGCACGAATTCCGCGTCGGTGACATGCCATCGAGCTAGAAACCTCTGTGAGCCCAGGAAGGAACGGACTATTGGAAGCAGCGTGATGAGGAGGACACCTACCGCGAGGATGAGCTTCAGCGTTCCGTATGGTGTGGAAACCGTGTCCCTGAGAACGTGTTTCAGGAATTGGAAGGCAACCGCCAGGTTGTCGAAATTCACGTACGAAGAAACCGAGAGTGAGGTGAACCGTCCCCACAGCTGGTGTAGGACGGCACCCGCCAGCGTCGCAGCGCCAATCGTTCCGACGGTGATGAGCAACCAACGCCAACGCAGACGCCGAGCGGCTCCGGCGATGACCAACGTGGCTATCAACGGTGCACTGACCTGGAAATTGAAGAGAGGATCCGAACCGGCACTGAGAGCGACGACCAGGCCGGTGAGTATGACATAGAACACGGTGCGCCATGTGCGCACCGGCGGATCCGTGAAAGCACGGGTGACCCAGAGCGTCAGCCCGACACAGGCGAGTCCGCAAATGATTACGCCGGAGTAGTAAGCGACCAGAAGGTAGAGGCTTGCCACAGCGGTGCCGTTGATGTCAGAAACGGGCTCCAGGAGGACATAAACCACGTACATCGCCGTAGCGCCGAGAGCGACCGAAACTTCGATGATCCTGTGCCGCGAGTGTCGAAAGAGCAGACGGCTGCACCAACGCAGAAGAACATAAAGAAGAATCAGGTTGAGTATCGCCACCCCGCACAGAGCGGCTCGCGGAGAAGGGACGAACAACGTCACGAAGAAATAGAGCGGTGCTTCGGGAAAGAAGAAGAGCTGCGATGAAAAGATCCACTCGAAGGGCTCCCGCGCAATGACAGATCCATGCAACAGAGGGAGCACGAGAGAGTCGCCGCTGTAGAGAAGATTTATCTCCCAGGCAGTGCCGTACCACTTGGAGAGAGTGATCACTCCCGCCGAGAAGACAATCAGCACGGCGACGAATTCAGCACCGAATCGCATCCACAGCGGTCGTGGAGAACGGATCGTCGTCACGCTTTGACCCGCGTCAAACCTCTCCACGACGCGCCTTGATGCGGGGAACCAGCACGAAGTTCCTCAACAGGGTGTTGCTCGGAATCTTCGACTCGCCGTTTGTCCTGTCGAAGAAGACGATAGGGAGTTCGATGACGCGGCCGGCCTTCAGAAGGGCCCGATACTTCAGAACGAGGATGAATCCGTATCCGGTCGCGGTGATGCTGGCAGGTGCAATGCTGCGAAGGAGCTCGGCGGAGAACATGTTGAACCCTCCCGTGTAGTCGCTGATCTCCCGGCTCAGAACGGTGCGGGCGTAGAGGTTCCCCCCACGGCTTAGGAACTTCCTGTTGAGGCTCCAATCTGGGGTGCCGCCGCCGGGGATGTAGCGCGACGCGACCACGAACGGCGTGCCTGCGAGCGCCTGGTGAATGAAGCCGGAAATATACTTGGGGTCGTGGGAGAGATCTGCGTCCATCTGGAGGACGTAGTCGAAGTCCTCTCGCAGGATGATCTCGAACCCATGAATGTATGCTGCTCCCAGTCCGTCCTTCGTCGGCTTGACGATGGTGCGGACCCTGAAGTTCTCGAGTTCGTACTGCGCAGCGATGTGCTCGACGAACGATGCGGTTCCGTCCGGCGACGAGTCGTCGAGAATGAACAGCTCCGTGTCCATGTCAGGATGCTGACCGCAGACAACAGAGATCGATTGAATCAGAGCTTCAACGTTCTTGACCTCGTTGTAGGTGGGCACGGCGATTGCAAGCTTGAGCATTTTTACGAAAGTCACCTCGAATAAGTGAAGAAACTCATCTCCAACGAGAAGATTCGTTTCCTGATAGCAGGATGCGCGAACACGGCACTGGACTTCATCCTACTGAACGTGCTCACGCTGGCCTTTTCTGCGCCGGTGCTCCTCGCGAACGTCTTCTCGGTGTCTGTTGGCATCTGTGTCTCGTACTTGCTGAATCACTTCTTCGTCTTTCGATATGAGGAGCCGATCTCCCTCAGACGGTTCGGCATCTTCTTCGGAGTAACAGGCTTCAGTTCCCTCATCATCCAGAACGTCGTCATCTACCTTTTCGAACTGCTTTTCGGGACGGCGTTCGGTCGGTCGCTGTTGTTCTTGCCAGGCGAGGATGGGAAGCAGTTCCTTGCGATAAATATCGCGAAGGCGTGCGCCGTCTTGCTCGGCTTGGTGTGGAATTTCATCATGTACAAGCTCGTCGTCTTCCGAGGATCTCGGAATCAGCAAAGTTCGACGGACATAGAAACCGCGGCCGAGGCGATTTCCGTCCGCGCGCCGCGCACACCCGTGAACGATTGACCGGCATGACATCCACCGAAACTGCAGTCGACCGCAGCCGCGGCGAAGCGGCGCCCTCTCTGCATCCCGCCGATGCTGAAGCTGGTTCCGCGAGAGAAGAGCGTCCGCGTCCTCGAGGGATATCGGCGCGCTCGCTGGGGGAGGCCGCATTCGCAGTTTTCACCGGCATCGCGGCTATGGCAGCGGCGTGGTGGGCGCTCGGGCTCAACGCCGACATGCTTCGGATGCGGTGGACGTCTGGAGCTACCGGCGACCAGATGTTGCACTACATGGTGAGCGCCAGTGCCACCGACTGGTCCCTCTTCACACCCAATGAGCGCTTGGGCTTTCCTTTCAACCAGAACCTGTTTTTCGCGCCAATGTATGATCCCGCCTCAGCAGTGGCGCTATCAGTGGGAGCAGTCTTCGTCCACGACCCGGTGCTACTCCTGAATCTGTACCAGCTCGTTGGCTTCTTCGTCACCGGCGTCGCCGGATACCTCCTTTTCCGTGGACTACGAACCGGGACCGCCGTGGCGGTTGTGTTCGGGCTCATCTTCGCTCTGGCCCCATATCACTTCCAACGGGTGGCTCTAGGCCACGCGTTCGTTGGCAACTATTGGGGAGTGGCCGTGCTGGTGCTTCTCCTGCTCGTCGTAGGCGGCGAGCGCACTGACCCATTCGCAAGATGGGCCGCGGGAGCCGCAACGTCCACCCGCGCCCGGGTGCGTCACGGCGGGGTCATCATTGGTCTGGCGCTGCTGCTGTCTCTTACGAACTCCTACTATTACGTCTTTGGAGCCCTCCTCATGGGGATACTCCTCGCCGTTCGCGGGGGTCTCGCCCTCGGTACCAGGAAGTGGCGACGGCTCATCTGGCCTGCGGTTGCATTCGTCGCCCTTGTCGCCTTCGTAGCCGCCCAGTTGGCGGTACTCTCTCTCAATTTCGGCGACCGATATGCCAAGTATTTCTCGGAAAGGTCCGCGGCGGAGTCGGAGTTTCATGCAGGAAAGATTGCAACTCTTCTCCTTCCGTGGCCTGGTTCGGGCCTGCCCAGACTGGGTGCCATCGCCGACCGTTATGCCGCGACGACGACCGTGTCGCCTTACGCAGAACCGACCGGGATGTCTGTCATCGCGATCATCGGCATCCTCCTTGCGATCCTTTTCTGGCTTGCACGCCTGGCATCGCCGCTCGAGGGGGCAACCGGATGGGTCAGTAGGGCGCTTCGTGACAGCCGGCTTGCTGTGCTCGCCTCCGCGATGCTCGCGGGCGTTCTTTTCTTCGTCGTCGGCGGCTTTGGGTATATCTTCGCCGCCGTCGTCACCGGTGAAATACGGTCGTGGGTGCGACTCTCGATCGTCTTGGCGACGCTTGGACTCGGGTTCGTGGCGGTGATCGTCAATGGCATCGCGAAAAAACGCGGGACAATCATTCTCGTCCTGACCATCGTCGCAGCAGTGGCGTTCGTCGACCAGCTCGCAGGCGTCCGGGCCCACGTGCAGCTTCTCCCGACGCGGGACTCAGATTTGCGCGCGCTCGTCCAGGAAGCCGATCAACGGTTGCCAAGCGGATGCGGAATCGCCGAGCTCCCGGTGAAGGCATTTCCGGAGTCTGGTCCCATCTTGGGTCTGGGCGACTACGAGGAGGCTCTGCCGTATGTCGTGGGCGGCGACTCCGCGCTGAAATGGAGTTACGGAGCGGTGAGCGGCACGCGTTCGGCGGACTTCTGGAAGGGCGTTTCCACGCCGAGCGGATTCGCCGCCGCCGTCAGAGACTCCGACGCCTGCGCGATCTATGTCGACCGTGCGGCGTACGACGACGACACTCAGTGGCAGAGTTACGTTTCCGCGGTTCTCGGATCTGATTGGCGCACTCATCAGCTGAAGTCTCCCGACACTCGTCAGTTGATCTTCACTATCGAGTAATCCTTCAGCGGTCGATTGCGCGGCGGTACGCGCTCACGTGGGCGTTCGCCGATCGAGCCCATGTGAACATACGAGATCGGACGAGCGCCCGTTCCCGCAAGAGCTGTCGCCGCTCGGGGTTGCCGAGGAGTTCCTCGATTCCGCGCGCGATAGCGGATGAAGAAGTACCTGAGTAGGCGACAGCGTCCCCTCCGACCTCCGGGATGGCAAGCTCTCTCGTTGTGAGGACGCACGCTCCGGTGGTCATCGCCTCGAGAACGGGCAGACCGAAGCCTTCACCGAGGCTCGGATACACGACCAAGGTCGCACCCCCGAGAAATGCCGGCAAGTCGTCCAACGGAAGATACCCAAGTCGCCGTACATCCCAGCCTGCGTGAGAAGCTTCAGCGACCGCGGGTTCGATGGATGGGCCCCAGCCGTCCCCGCCCGCGAGAAGGAGCGATGGACCCTCTTTCGTCCCCGCGACGCTGCGGTATGCCGCGATGAGGGCCGCCGTGTTCTTGCGCGGCTCGACCGTGCCGAGAAAAGCAATCCACCCCTCGGCGCGCGGGCTGTAGGAGGCGCGGAACGCGGTCACTTCCGCCTCTGACGGGACACGGAACACGCCAGGGTCAACGCCGTGCATCGCGATCATCACATCGTCGTCCCGACCACCAGCGAGCCGGACGAACTCCTTCGCCGTGGCCTCCGAAGGCACAACCACCTCCACCCGCCGGCGGGCCGCCAACTTTATCCACCTCCTGAAGAAGACCCTCTTGAGTTTCGAGTGAGCATCCGGATGCGAGAAGAAGGTGAGATCGTGAACACTCACGACCTGTGGGAGCGAATTGAATAGGGGGAAGGTGTAGTGGACTGAATGGATGATGTCCGCCCCAAGCCGGCGAGCAGCGCGCTGCACGCCGAACTGCTCCCAGAGCAACCGTAGGGGTCGAAAGCGAACAATTCGCGGCGCCGGGTGCACCCGAACTCCAAAAGAGGAGAATTCGTCTCGGTCGCGGCGTTGGCTGAGGACGATGACATCGAGCCCTGGGCGGGGGAGGGATTCGATGAGATGCTCCACGTAGCGCCCGACACCGCCTCGGTTGGAGGGGATCGACGTGGCATCGATCAGTACGCGGATGCTACGTTCCTCTGGCACTAGCGCTTCCGCTGCTCAAGTCCAGCGAGATCGGCGTCGACCATGGCGGCGACGATGTCCTTGAAGGTCTTCGTCGGTTTCCAATCCAAGGAGGTGCGGGCCTTCGTAGCATCGCCCCTCAATTCCAACGGGTCGGCCGGGCGGCTGAGCGAGGAGTCCACCGACACGCGGCTCCGCCAGTCAGAGATGCCAACGCGCGCGAAAGCGGCCTCGACAAAATCGGCGATGGAGTGGGTTTCGCCCGTTGCGATCACGAAGTCGTCGCCCGTTTGCCCCCGAGCGGTTCTGCGCAGTGCGTCAACGTAATCGGGAGCCCAGCCCCAGTCCCGTCGAGTCTCCAGAGTGCCGAGCGTGAGCGTTTCTTGTTCACCGTACGCGATCGCTGCCGCTGCCTGGGTGATCTTGCGCGTGACGAACGACGGCGGACGGCGCGTGGATTCGTGATTGTAGAGGATGCAGTTGGACGCGCGTACACCTTCCGCCCGAAAGACCTGGACCATCTGGTGTGCAAAAGCCTTCGCCGCACCGTAGGGCGAAACGGGCGCGATCGGCGTCGACTCGCTCTGAGGACTAGCGCTCGGGTTTCCGAAGATCTCCGCACTCGAGGCATGCACGAAGTGGGGGGACGATCCCGTCGCGCGCTGAAGCGCACGAATGGAACTGAGCAATTGGACCACGGTTAGACCGTTCACACGAGCCGTGTCCACGGGCGCCTGCCATGACTGAAAGACGGAACTAATCGAGGCCAAGCTGTAGACCTCGTCCGGTGCAACGTCTATCACCACGCCGTTGACTTCGTCGAGGTCGGTCAGGTCCACTTCATGCAGAATCGCACCGCGCTGCTTGAGCTCCTCCAAACTTCCCGCGTCGGCGGAGCGGACCAGCCCATGAACCTCATATCCGTCCGCGCGAAGGCTTTCGGAAAGAATCGAGCCGTCCTGGCCGGAGATCCCGGTGACGAGGGCGACGGCCATCCGTCAGAGTCCGGCCAGCTTCTTCTGCTCCGCCACGTCTGATTGAACCATCATGGCGACGAGCTGCGGGAAGTCTACCTGAGGGGCCCAGCCGAGCCGCTCACGAGCCTTCGAGGAGTCCCCGATCAGCAGATCTACTTCGGCGGGACGCATGAAGGCGGGATCCTGCTTGACATACCGTTGCCAGTCGGAGATACCGACCTCAGCAAAGGCGAGCTCAAGCAATTCGCGAATGGGATGGGTCTCATTCGTTGAGATGACGTAGTCGTCTGCTTCATCCTGCTGAAGCATCCTCCACATCGCCTCCACATAGTCGCCGGCGAAGCCCCAGTCACGCCGCGCGTCCAGATTCCCGAGGGTCAGGGAGTCCTGCAACCCGAGGGAGATACGGGCGACCGCTTGGCTGACCTTGCGAGTGACGAACTCCGGGCCCCGCCGGGGCGACTCGTGATTGAACAAGATGCCCGAAGAGGCATGCATACCATACGACTCGCGGTAGTTGATCGTCATGTAGTGACCGAAGACCTTGGCGACGCCATAGGGTGAACGCGGCCACAGCAGCGTGCTTTCCGACTGAGGAACCTGCTGAACCTTGCCGAACATCTCCGAACTCGACGCTTGGTAGAAGCGCACCTTCGCCGGGTCATCGTGGCTGTAAAGCCTGACTGCCTCGAGCGCGTTCAGGACGCCCCGGCCTGTGACGTCTGAGGTCAGAGCGGCATTTTCCCATGAGTACGCGACGAATGAAATCGCGCCGAGGTTGTAGAACTCGTCTGGCTGGGCGACGTCGAGGGCGCGAATCAAACTGGAGAGATCGGTGAGGTCACCGGTGAGGATCTTCACGCCGGGAACGATTGATTCCACGAGCTGGCGCTTCGGGTTGTTCTGCCCTCGCATGAGGCCGTAAACCTCGTACCCCTTTGAAAGCAGAAGTTCGGACAAATACAGTCCGTCCTGGCCAGTGACTCCTGTGATTAGTGCGCGCGCCATGTTCTCCGATGATCCTTTTCGTGGTCGATTGCAGTTGTCGAGTCTATCGGTTCGGTCCACTGCGGCTCGACACGCGCTACTTCGACCTCAATAGAGGTTGGCGCCGTCGAAGAACAGGGTGGAAGAAGGAGTATCGAGGTAAACCTCGAATCTCATCGTTCCGTGATCCGAGGTGGTGACCTGTACCGGCATCGTTATCTTCTTCCAGGTGCCGTCTGCGACAAAGGAGCTCGATGCCACCTCGGTCGTGCCGCCCAGGCCCCAGACCGCGAGCCGTCCAGTGAAGGGCCCCGCCCCGGATCGAACCCATAGCTCGGCCTGGTAGGTGTCACCGCCACGGGGCCGAATCGATACGTCTTGATAGATGGAAGCACCGGCCTTCGAGGCATTTGTGGCCCCGAACCACGTTCCAGCTGGGGGAACTATCCCGGAGGTCTGTGTGCTGTACACAGCGACATTCACGCCGGCCGCCGTAGCTGACCAAGGAAATGCGCCGCCTTCCATCGAGCCGGCGGTCAATACATTCCGTGCGAGTGTGCCTGCGTCGAGCCAGAGAGTACTTCCGACCGAATCCATGTAGATCTCGACCTTGATGGCGCTTGGGGCCAGGCTGCCGATATCGATGCTCACGCTGACCGTCGACCATGTGCCACCAGCTGTGAAGTCTGCGACGCTGTTCATCGGCGCTGACCGCCCCAGAGCCCAGATCGCAACCCGTCCCTTCATGGGTGCACTCGGAGTCTCCGATCGCAGAGCTATCGAGAAGTTGTAAACGTCTCCAGAACGTGGCGAAACAGGGAACTCCTGGGCGAAGGAACGGCCGGCCTGCGATGTGTTCGCGGCGGCCAACCAAGCACCGTCGTACGCGTTCTTGTCCTGCCAGACCTGCTGATTGATGGCGCCGTTCCCCGGCCCCCAACCGGCGAACGAGCCTTCGAACGACGGGTTGGAAAGGAGATTCCGCTTGGCAGGAGCTTTCCCGAACGACATGCTCACGTTGTCCACCCAGAGCGTGCCTAGCGTCTGCTGGAGGTAGAGATCCAGCCTGATTACGTCATGAGACGAGGCGTACACGGGTAGCTCGGTGGTGACTTGCTGCCATTTCGTGGTCGCGGTGAAATCGGTGCGGGACCCCTCTTGCGTCCCGCCCAATCCCCATACCGCAAGCGTCCCCTTGTACGGCGTTGAGTCTGCCGAGCGGACCCACATGGTGACTGTTGCAGATTCACCAATCGAGACGTTTCTCCGAGCATCCTGGGTGAGCGCGCGGCCCGCCGCCGGAGTGTTGGTGGCGAAGAACCATTCGCCGTCCTGCGAGATTGAACTGTCCCGGTACACCTGCGTATTGATGAACCCGTTGCTCGCGGTCCACCCAGCCACGGAGCCACCCTCGAAAGACGCCGATCGCACCCAGTTGGATGGATTGCCGAACCAATCGTTGTAGTAGCGCCAGAAGTTCCGGTTGCCGTAGGACGAACAGCCATCTCCAGTCCCATAGAGGTTACCCAGCGCGGCGGCGTTGGGCTGGTACGGCGTGTAGATGTAGAGGTTGGCGGTGGCCTGATTGACGATCCAGACTTGACTGGTCCCGCACGCCGCATTCGGATGCCATTGAATCGCGTTCCACCGCCCGGGCTGATAGCTCCACGAGGCACTCGTCTTGGTGTACCGCTGGAACTGATGGGCTGCGTTGTACACCTGGTTGTAGAAGCCGTAGTACTCGGTGTCGCATGCGGCCGTATCCGGGCAGCCGTAACCCATGGCACTGCGATACATCGTGGACGTCGGGGAGGGCGAGGTGATGAGCCCTTGCTCTTTCTGGAGCATGACGATCAACACTTGGGGGTTGATTCCGCAGGCAGCGCCGACTTTGGCGATGATCGACGCCGCTGTCTCGCTTCCAGCGCCCGAGTAGGCCTGGCAATACGCGTCAGCGCCTTGGGAATAGGTTGCCTGGCGGTAGTCCTTCAGACACGGCTGGCCGCTGGATGCAGCGCAGGTCACGACCCGAGCGTTGAGGAAGGATTGGACGTCATCGGCGTTCATCGTGCTCGAGTTGAAGAAGTTCTCGTCGCTGATGATGTTGCCGGCGTCGAACTGCGACCCGTCGAGTGCCTGCGCGGACTCGGGCGCGAGTTGCGCGAACGACAGCAGGCTGGCAACTGCGGCAATGCATAACGCAACTGCATGGATGCGCCTTAGTCGTCGCTGACGTGCGTGCAGGATCAATCCCATACCTCTCGCTGCGGTCGTCGGACAGTAGGGTGTCCTCGCCGCGGAGCCAGGAGTGTCGCGACGACCTCCTCGGAATCATATTGTCACGGAGGCGACCCTGGCGGTAGGCGCGACCGTAGATCGATCGTCCCGCCCACAAGCTGCGGGTGCCCTGAGGCCCTCCGTCGGGTGCCGAATCTGCCATCGGGGGCGCCGATAGGATGATCTGCATGCCTGTCCCACCGATCGAGGCGTCGCATTTATGAGTCACGTTCCCACGGTCGCCGTTGTCACGGTCAGTTTTCATTCGGAGGGAGTATTGCCCGCCTTTCTGGAATCGGTGACTGGAGCCTGCTCTCGTCCAGTGCTATCGATCGTTGTCGACAATTCCGGGGGCACATCCCCAACCATCGGCGAACTCTGCGCACGCTATGGGGCCCGACTTCTCGTCCCCGGCGAGAACCTCGGCTATGGCGGAGCGATCAATCACGCGGTCGCGACACTGCCTAGTGAGATCGAATGGATACTGGTCAGCAATCCGGACGTCGAACTCGCTCCTGCGTCGATGGACGTCCTCCTTGATGCGGTTGCCAGCAGGCCAACGATAGGCGCGGCTGGACCGACAGTGCTCAATCGCGACAATTCCGTCTATCCGTCCGCTCGGGCCTTGCCGTCGCTTGGTACCGGAATCGGTCACGCCCTTTTTGCGAATCTTTGGCCTCGAAACCCGTGGACGGAGCGGTACCACCGCGGGGTCGACAGTCAGGGGGTTACAGGGTGGCTCTCCGGGTCATGCTTTCTCGTGCGGCGCAGTGTATTCGACGAGGTAGCAGGATTCGATGAGGGCTACTTCATGTACTTCGAGGATGTCGACCTTGGATACCGGATCTCTCAAGCGGGGTACGAGAACATCTACGTTCCGGCGGCGAGCGTGCGCCATTCGGGTGCGCATTCGACTGCTTCACGGGCAGATGCGATGCGCCGCGCCCATCACACGAGCGCGCGGCGTTTCCTGGCCAAGCGATACGCCGGACCTCGCTACGCGTTGGTCAGGTGGACCTTGAACGCGGGATTATCCGCAAGGGCGGCGCTGACTCGGTCACGCCGCCTGGGCTGACGGGCTGG
Organism: Rathayibacter sp. YIM 133350; assembly: GCF_037404875.1. Classification (NCBI taxonomy): domain Bacteria; kingdom Bacillati; phylum Actinomycetota; class Actinomycetes; order Micrococcales; family Microbacteriaceae; genus Rathayibacter; species Rathayibacter sp. YIM 133350. Next base: position 95,276 of record NZ_JBBELO010000011.1, on the reverse strand, counting down.
CGGCGCGGGCGGCCCGCTTATACTTGGGCAATGCCTGACAGCACTGAAAGCCCGGCAGTCGACGGAGGCGCCTCGGCCCAAACGTCCACCGAACAACATCTGCGTGCCGAGATCGTCCGCCTCCAATCCGAACTCGATCAGCGGGCAGGCGCGGAGCTCTCCACCTGGCTGAAGATCGTTCGCGACGAGAGTCGGCTCTTGCGCGATATTCGGAACACCTTATCGTGGCGGGTCACCAAGCCGCTTCGGGCTGCGCGCGTAGTGCAGTTGAAAGTCGCCGAGGTCGGTCTTGTGCGCACCTCGCAACTGGCCGTCGCCGATCTGCGCCGACGCTATCGTGGACGACGCCGGTGAGCTCCCTGGAGATCCGGCCGACTAGTCAGAACTCCAACGGACTGAACATCCACGGTAGTGAGGGACTACGGCAGCGTTTGCTGGCGGTCGCCCCGCACCTGGCTCCCGAAGTTGACGCAACGCGGCTAGCCGAGGCTCGAGGAATCGGAGCGCTACTGGACCGCATTGTACGAGCCGTCAAGAGCTCGGGCGAAGCACGGCATGTGTGGCTGCTGACTGTGGCCGTTACGGGGGCCTTCCCTTCTTCAGACCGGGTCGAGATGCTGACTCGGGCGCTTCGCTTCGCGGCTGACGAGCTCGCATATGCCGCGGTGCTTGAGGTGTGCTTTGACGACGCTGCCCGATTTGGCTCGATGGACGCCCATATGGAAATCGTCGTCGGTGGAGTGGTGGTCGACGTCGACTTCTGTGCGAATCATCGACACAACACCGGCATCCAGCGCGTGGTGCGACAAACCATGTCCCGATGGTCCGGAAGTCGGGACATCCGATTGGTTGCATGGACGGCGGGCGGGGGCGCCATGCGCACCATGTCCCGCTTGGAGACTGACCGGGTGGTCTCCTGGAACCGATATTCCGAGCCTTCAGAGGCTGAGACACCCGTTGATCCAGATCACTTCCGACTGGTCGTCCCCTACGAGTCCGTGGTCGTACTTCCGGAGGTGCCTCAGGCGCAGCTGGTGAACCCCTTGGCCGCGCTCGCCCAATATTCCGGAAATCGCATCGGTTTGATCGGTTACGACGCGATTCCGGTCGTGAGCGCCGATATGGTTCCTGACGAGGAGACGGAGCGTTTCGTCCGCTACCTTACGATCGTCAAGCATGCGGATCGGGTCGCGGGAATCAGCGACGCCGCCTCGAAGGAATTCGCCGGGTTCTGCGCGACTTTAGCCACTCAGGGCGTTCGCGGACCGGTGACCGTCTCCGTGTCGCTGCCGGTGGATAGTCCCGATGCGGTCGAGAAGGTAACCGGCAACTCGGACGAGCCGTCGGTGATCTGCGTTGGCAGCCAAGAGCCTAGGAAGAACCAGATCGCCGTTCTTGCGGCTGCGGAGGTGCTTTGGAGAGAAGGTTTGTCATTCTCTTTGACATTCATTGGAGGGGGAAGCTCAGGGTTCGTGCGGGGCTTCGATCGCAGGATTCGCCAGCTTGCTCGGAAAGGTCGGCATGTGGTCGTGCGGCGTGGCGTGAATGACGCCGTTCTGAGCGCAGCCTATTCGACCGCTCGTTTCTCCGTTTTTCCCTCCCTTCACGAGGGATATGGTTTGCCCGTCGCGGAATCCTTGAGTTTCGGCACGCCATCCATAACGACGGAGTATGGCAGTACTGCTGAGATCGCCCGCGGCGGCGGTTGTCTGGTCGTCAACCCTCGCGACGACGTCCAGCTCGCAGAGGCGCTCAGACGAATGATCGTCGACGACGACCTGATTGACCGGTTGCGCTCCCAGATCGCAAGCCGCACAGACGAGACCTGGGACGACTATTCGTCGGCCCTTTGGGAACAACTCGTGGCCCCCCTTCTGAGGAGTCTCCATGATGCATGACCCCATCCGGGACCGGCTCGTCACCCTTCTCTCGGTCTTGGACCCGCTCGCTGATACGCGAGGCGACATCGGAGACTTGGTCGAACGGTTGGACCACTGCTACTCCCCGTTAACCGCCGATCGTGTATGGCTCGCGCTGAGCGTGATCGATGCCCGACTCCCGCTGCACCAAGAAGTAGTCGACACAGTCAGGACTATGCGGTCCGAGGGCGCCAAGGTTGTCCTGAAGGCTCTTGCTCGGCGCGCGCGTCTTCGGGTAGCCGCTGGCCGAGGCGCCACTCAGGCCGTGCGGGTCATCGAGGAGGGCGTGATCGTTGACGTCGAGCACACCGCTCGCACGAAGCTTGCCACAGGGATACAACGTGTCGTGAGGATGTCCCTCCGTCATTGGGCTCAGAGGCACGACATCGAGCTCGCCGGATGGACGAAACGTCTGGATGCCCTGCGAACACTGGGCGAGGCCGAACGCATCAATGCCGTTGCTGGAGGGCGTTCGCCTGAGGCGGAATATCGTCATGCGACGATTCTTGTCCCGTGGCGATCGGTGTACCTCTTGCCCGAGCTCGCAATCGAATCTGAGCGCACCGCCCGTCTGCTCGCCATGGCGGAGCATTCTGGTAATCGCACCGTGGCGATCGGCTTCGATTGCGTGCCACTGACGACGGCAGAGACGGTCGGTCTCGGCATGGGAGGAGCGTTCGGTAAGAACCTCGCCGCGCTAGCCCGTTTCGACGAGATCGTCACGATCTCCGAGTCGGCGGCAGTGGAGTATCGCGGGTGGAAGCGGATGCTGGCAGGTGCAGGACTGTCGGGACCTCGCATCACCTCCGTCCTGCTACCGTCAGAAGCCGGTGTGGCCGACGAAGTTGGTATGAATCTCGCACGAGAAGAACTTTTGACCGAGGGGCTTCCGCTCCTGCTCTGTGTCGGGAGCCACGAACCGCGTAAGAACCATCTCGCCGTCCTTACCGCCGCCGAAATCCTATGGAGGAGCGGACGCCGCTTTTGCCTCGCTTTCGTCGGAGGCAACTCGTGGGGAAGCGAAGCATTCACAGCTCAGCTGGAGCAGCTTGCCGACCGTGGTCGGCCCGTCAGGGCTGTTTCCGCGGTTTCAGATGGGCTGCTGTGGGGCGGTTACACGCTCGCGCGCGCAACTGTCTTCCCCTCTCTCAACGAGGGATTCGGTTTGCCGGTTTCCGAGTCGCTGGCGGTCGGGACTCCTGTTGTGACGTCGAATTTCGGCAGCATGCGGGAGATCTCTGTCGGCGGTGGCGCTCTACTGGTCGACCCTCGAAATGACGACGCCCTGGCTGCCGCACTCGACGACGTGCTTTTCGACGAAGACGTCAACTCCCGACTCAGAGAAGAAGCTCGACGTCGCGTAGATCGCACCTGGGCCGATTACTCGCACGAACTGTGGTCGATCGTGTCATCGTCTGAAGAACGAACTCGAGAATGAACCCTCGAGGATCGACGAACGAGGCGATCAAGAGTTTTCACTCGGCCAGCGCCGAGCCGCTGGACCCGTTTTCCAACCGGACCCTCGGCATCCATGTGATGCTCTTCAACCGGCCAGAATACGCCGAGCAGACTTTAACTTCGCTGCGTGACCAAGTGCCTCCCGTGGCTGTCGGAGACGTCGTCATCTCCATCGACGGATATCAGGGTTCGAAAGATGAATTCGAAGGTCGGCCGGATCGCACGGGCGATGTGCGCGCCGTAGCGGAAGCCGTACTGCCTGGTGCACGGGTCCAGACCCACCGGCGCAACATCGGCATCGCCAGACATTTCGCCGAGGTCGAGGAGCGTGCCTTCGCCGGTGGAGACCCGTGGGCGCTATTTCTCGAAGAGGACTTCGTGCTCGAGGCCCGTTACGTGTCGACAATCAGGACGCTTATCCGGCATGTGCACAGCGAGCAGATGATCGTGGCTGTCTCGGCAACTGGGGATACCCGCTCACCTCGTATTCGGGCAGAGCCGACCCTCTATCCGATGGATCACGCGTGGGCGTTCGCCCTCCGCCGGGAGCATTACCTCGGCCGGCGGGCAATCGTGGACGCTTACCTCGAAATCATGGAGGGTGACAGTTACTTTCGCAGGCCCGCGGACCTGCGCAACCGCCTGCCGCTCATTTCCGAGCCGCCGCTGGGGACGAGTCAGGACGCTGTGAAGCAGGCCATTCGCCGAAGCGATCGGAAATTGGCTGTCACGACGGGATATGCGCTCGGCCGATATGTGGGCCGAGAGGGAGAACACTTCACGGAGGAGTTGTTCGCCAGTATGGGCTACGGTGAGCCTGCAGTCGCTCCCGACTCGGCGAAAGTGCCAGTGGTCGATTCGAGACTCGTCGACACCTTGATCTGGGACGAAGCTCAGGTGATGTCGGAACAGAGCCGTTCGATCGCTCAGGGCCAGATTGACGAAGTTCAGGCTCGATGCGAGGACGCTCAGAATGAATCCACTCGGTTACGGCGAGAGAATGCCCAGCTGATTGACAGTTGCGATTCCCTACGCGAGGAGTTGCGTCAATCGCAGCTAAAGTACCGAGAGCGAACTAGCGAGATAGGTGCGCTCACGGCAAGTCGGTCGTGGCGGATGACGCGTCCTCTGCGAGCTTTCTCATCTTGGGCTCGGCGCACGGGATGGGCCCGCCAAGGCGGCAGCTGAGAGCGCCCGGTCCTCTTCGCTGCTCGACATTGCATAGAATCGAGCGCGGTAAGGCACCTGCAACCGGAGACATATGACCAGCAATGCACAGCAGCGAGCGGATCGCATCGCAGCCCTTCCTTTCGAGCGCTCCACAGCACATGAGGGATCCTCATTTCGAGGAAGTTGGAAGGCGCTTCGCGATATTGCCAGTCATCGGGAGCTGTTAGGCCTGCTCGTTCGCCGCGAGCTCAAGTCGAGGTATAAAGACAGCAGTCTTGGCTTCGTATGGAGCCTCATCCGACCGTTGACGATGCTTCTGATTTACTTCGTCGCGATCGGTCAGTTCCTGGGCGCCGCACGTGGGATTCCGGATTTTGCAATCTTCGTGTTCTCGGGTCTGACCATCTGGGGTCTCTACAACGAGATCATCTCGAGTGGTACTTCGTCGATCATCGGCAACGCGGGCCTGATCAAGAAGGTTTACCTACCCCGCGAAATCTTCCCGTTGGCAGCGACCGGCTCCGCGTTGTTCAACTTCGTCGTCCAGATGATCGTGCTCATCATCGCCACGATCGTCATGGGAGCAGTTCCCGCAGCAGGGAACGCGTTGTACGCGCTGGGCGCCGTATTGATCGTTCTGCTGTTTGGTGTGGCGCTTGCTCTGCTCCTGTCCGCCTTGAACGTCTACCTGCGCGACGTGCAGTATCTCGTTGAGGTCGGCATGCTTATTCTCTTCTGGGCCTCGCCGATCGTCTACGCGTGGTCCTACGTCTTGGATGCTGCAAACCGCACAGGGCTGGCCTGGCTTCCTGACGTCTATCTCCTCAACCCGATGACCGTCGCCGTCCTGGCGTTCCAGAAAGCGATGTGGAGAGCCGGATCTGAAACCACAGTGATCGGTGCTGCACACGTTCCGCCGCAGCCGTGGCCAGCGGATCTCGACGTCCGCGTCGCCGCCACCATCGGCGTCGGTGTAATCGTTGTTCTTCTCTGCCAGCGCGCCTTCCAGCGCTTGCAGGGCAACTTCGCGCAGGAGATCTGATGACAGGCGAATTCCAAACACCGATCATCGATGCACCGGTGGTCATTCGCGCAGAGAGCGTCTCCAAACGATTCACATTGCGCAAGGACAAAGCGCTGAAGGAGCGCATCGTGAACTTCGGTCGCTCCCAGAAGTTTCGCGAGGACTTCTGGGCGCTGAGGGAAGTGGACTTCGAGATCGCGGCCGGCACGAGCGTTGGTCTGGTGGGTGCCAACGGTTCAGGAAAAAGCACCCTTCTGAAAGTGATCGGCGGGATCATCCAGACCGACTCCGGGTTCATAGAGAGGCGCGGTCGGTTGGCGGCGCTTCTCGAGTTAGGAGCGGGTTTCCACCCCGACCTGACTGGGCGCGAAAACGTCTTTCTGAACGGTGCAATTCTTGGATTAAGCCAAAAACAGACCGCGGAGTACTTCGACTCGATCGTTGACTTCGCCGAGATTGGCGAGTTCATCGATACTCAGGTGAAGTTCTATTCATCCGGGATGTATGTGCGGCTGGCCTTCGCAATCGCCGTCCATGTGGATCCGGACATACTCCTTGTCGACGAGGTGCTGGCCGTCGGCGACGAGCCGTTCCAGAAGAAGTGCATGGACAAGATTCGTGAGTTCCAACGCGATGGCCGTACGATCGTCTTTGTTTCACATAGCGCCGGACAAATCGAAGACCTGTGTCAGCGAGTGATCGTTTTGTCGCACGGTTCCGTCGTATTCGACGGGGACACAGACGCCGGGCTTGCTGCGCTGCGCAAGACCTTCGAGAAGTAGTCGGACGTCTCGGTACAGCAACCGAAGCATCAGCGAACTCGCTGATCGATTAATTCGACGCGAATGTAAGGAGCAATCATGCCGTCGACCCCTACCCTCATCGCATTCGACCTCGACGACACGCTCGCGCCGTCGAAGACCGCTATTCCGAACCGGATCGCCGACCTGCTTGGACGGCTCTTGGACGTCGTGGACGTCTGCGTCATCTCCGGCGGACAGATCGCGCAGTTCATGACGCAGGTCGTCGACAACCTGCCGCCACTCCCGGTGGAACAGCTCTCCCGTCTGCACCTGATGCCGACCTGTGGCACCCAGTACTTCCGATTCGTCGACGGCGAGTGGACGCAGATCTACGCCCAGAACCTCACTGCCCAGCAGCGCGACCTCGCGCTCCAGGTCACCGAACGCCAGGCGAAGCGGCTCGGATACTGGGAGAGCGAAACCTGGGGTCCGATCCTCGAAGACCGGGGTTCACAGGTGACCTTCTCCGCTCTCGGTCAGTCCGCACCGGTGGATGCCAAGCGCGCGTGGGATCCCACCGGCGAGAAGAAGGTTGCGCTCCGAGACGCTGTGCAGGCGGAGCTCCCTGAACTGGAGGTACGTGGAGGCGGGTCGACATCGATCGATATCACCCGCCGCGGCATCGACAAGGCGTACGGGATGAACAAGCTGGCGGAGGTCACCGGCATCGCGCTTGACGACATGCTTTTCGTCGGCGACAGGCTGGATCCTGACGGAAACGATTACCCCGTCAAGGTTCTCGGAGTGCCCTGCCACGCCGTCGAGGGATGGGAAGAGACGGCGGACTTCCTCGAATCGTTCCTCGCCGAGCCGGTCCAGTCGACGTGAGTGTCGACCTGGTGCAACCGGTCTGATCACTCCACCGGCACCGGATCGGGATGCCGCCTCAGGGCGTCGCGCCAGCTCATGTTGCGTGAGGCCTTCACCGCGCAGATGACCAGCAGCATCCAGCCGCCCTCGAAGAGCACGGTCGACTCCGCGAGCGAGACGGAGGCAAGGGCGACGAGGATGAGGGCCGGCCAGACATAGATGATGCTGCGCTTCTCGCTCGCGAGCAGCCAGGAGCGCACGAGGGCCAGGCCGAACAGTGCCAGGAAGGCGATGAAGCCCACGAGCCCGAGCTGGAAGAACACGTCGATGAACGCGTCGAGGCCGGTGCCGTTGAGGCGGTGCGTGGCGAGATTCAGCCAGGCGTACGGGGGCGTACGCGGCCACGCGCCCACCCATCCCCAGCCCTGCAGGGGATTGGTCGCAAGGTAGCGTGCCATCTCGCGCCAGAGGGTGAGCCGGGTCTCGAACTCGCTGCCGGCGTTCAGCACGTCGATGATGCGGGCGCGGGCGATCCACGCGATGGCGCCGCCCACGATGAGCACACCCAGCAGACCCAGCTGCAGCGCCCAGCGGTTGTGCGGCTTCGCGCGCCGAACCGCTGCCAGGGCCAGGGCGGCGACCACGACCGCCGTGAGCACGCCGATGATGACGGGGGAGCGCGACATCAGCAGGCACACTGCGGCGACGACGAGGGAGTACCGGGCGAGCTGGCGCGGGACCGAACGCGTCAGGTACTCGATGCCGAAGCTGATCAGCGCGATGAGCGAGATGAAGCCCAGTTGGTTGCGGCTGCCGAAGATGCCCTGCAGGGGGCCGAGGCGTGCCAGGTTGCCCTCGATGCCGAGGAACCGGATGGGCATGTCGATGAGCAGGCCCGAGAGCACCTCGAGAACGAGGGATGCGCCGAGCAGCACCCGGAAGGCGTCACCGGCCGCCCGCACGATCTGGATGGTGTCGCGGACGGTGGCCGCGTAGAACCCGAGGAATCCGAAGCCGAGCAGGTAGAGGATGCGCACCCCCGAGACCGGCACGTTGTTCGTCCAGAACACGGACGCGATCGCCCATCCGACGAACACGATGACCGAGATGGGAATGGCGCCATGCCAGCCGATGTGCTCGCGACGGAACCATAGGGACGCGGCGGCGGCGAGCATGAGGCCGCCGACGATGGCGACGAGACCCGGCCACTCGATCACGCTCCGGATGGCGAACGTCGAGAACGCGGTGAGGAAGACGGCCGTCGTGATCGCGGACGCGAGGCCGGCCGAACCGAGGAACGCCTGGGCGGCGCTCGGGATGAGAGGAGGACGCGGTTTCTCGGCCACGGCTCAGGGCATCGGCTCGGCGGAGGACTGGGAACGCTTGGTGAGCAGGCAGAGGGTCACAAGGGTAATCCAGCCGCCCTCGATGAGGATGCGGCTCTCGGCGAGACTCTGCGCGAGCAGCGCCGCCATCAGCAGCAGCGGCAGCAGCGCGGACGCCGTGTACGGCTCGGTCGATGCCAGACCGTGCCGGGGCCGGTCGATCGCCGTGAACCAGGAGCGCCAGAGCGTGGAGAGCACGAGAGCCAGGAAGAGCACGACCCCGATCACGCCGAGCTGCATCCACACGTCGAGCCAGGCGTTGTGCGCCTGCAGGTAGACGACGCCCTTGCGCTCGGCGAGGTGCGCGAAGGGCTCCACCCAGGGCGCCCAGTAGCTGATCCACCCCCACCCGACGACCGGCCGCTGCTGGGCGAGTCCGATCACCGTGTTCCAGATGTCGGTGCGTCCGGTGAGGTCTTCGCTCTTGCCGAACAGGGCGAGCAGGCGCGAGGAGAACACGGCGAAGCTCACGCCGAGCACGACCACGAGACCGACCGCGCTCAGGTAGACGGGGCGCCGGCGGTCGGGATGAGCGGCTCGGGCCCAGAGCGCGAAGCCGAGCACGACCGCGACGGCGATCGCGGCGAGGATGACCGTGGTCGAACGCGTGAGCACGAAGACGAGCGCCGCGATCGCCAGCCCGAAGATGCTCCAGAAGGGGCGGCGGCCCTCCCGGGACACGACCTGGATGGCGAACACGATGAGCGCCATGAGCGCAACGAACGCGAGCAGGTTGCGGTTGCCGACGATCCCCTCGATGGGCCCGCCGTGCAGCAGGAGCCCCCGGGACCAGTAGAACGCCTTCGGGTAGGGGGGATCGCCGAGGTCCATGAAGTTCGGCAGTACCGGCTGGCGGATGATGACGGCGACCCAGAACTCGAACAGCAGCGAGAGCCCGAGGATCCAGCGCAGCGCGACACCGAAGGTGCGCACCAGTTCACGCCAGGTGAGGCACAGGCCGAGGAAAACGCCGCCGAGCGTGCTCACGAACAGGATGCCCACAGCGGCCGCGGATGCGCCGGGGTAGTACGACCACGCGATCGAGGCAGCGGCGAACAGCAGGAAGGCAACGAGCGACTTCGGCACGCGTCGCGCGCGCATCCGTGGCTTCAGCACGAGCAGGGCGATGACAACGGCGACGATCGTGATGGCGCCGACGATGCCGTATCCCCACCAGCCGATGAGGTTGCGCAGGAACTGTCCGGCGAAGCCGAAGAACATGCTCCACGAGGCGAGCAGTCGCACGAGCAGGCGGCTGCGCTGTGGATTCATGGGTCCAAGAGTATCCGGCGGGAGGATGACCGCCCTGCATGCCGGCCGATCAGACGAAGGCGGCCTTACCGGTGATCGCGCGGCCCACGATGAGCGTGTTCATCTCCTGGGTGCCCTCGTAGGAGTAGATGGCCTCGGCATCCGCGAAGAAGCGGGCGACCTCGTACTCGAGCACGATGCCGTTGCCGCCGAGCGCCTCGCGCGCCCATGCGACCGTCTCGCGCATGCGCGCCGTGGCATATGCCTTCGCGAGGGCGGAGTGCTCGTCGCGCTGCTCACCGCGGTCGAGCATCTCGGACACGCGCACGCACAGGGCCAGCGATGCGGTGATGTTGCCGAGGCTCTTCACGAGCAGGTCCTGGATGAGCTGGTGCTGCGCGATCGGCTTGCCGAACTGCACCCGCTCCTGGGTGTACTTGACGGCAGCCTCGTAGGCGCCGATCGCGACGCCGACGGCCGACCAGGCGACCTCGGCGCGCGTGAGGCGCAGAACCTGCGCGGTATTCTTGAAGGAGTTCGCGTTCTGCAGGCGCAGGCTCTCGGGAACGACGACGTCCTCGAGCGTGATGTCGGCGTTCTGCACGGCGCGCAGGCTCGTCTTGCCCTCGATCTTGGTGGCCCGGTAGCCGGGCGTCGAGGTCGGGACGATGAAGCCCTTCACCTGGCCGTCCTCCGCATCCTTGGCCCAGATGATGGTGATGTCGCTGAAGGTGGCGTTGCCGATCCAGCGCTTGGATCCGTTCAGAACCCAGTTGTCGCCGTCGCGTCGGGCGACGGTGCGCAGGCCCTGCGCGCTGTCGGAACCCGACAGCGGCTCGGTGAGGCCGAAGGCGCCGATGACCTCGCCGCTCGCGAGCTTGGGGATCCACTCGGCGCGCTGCTCGGGCGATCCGCACACCGAGATCGACCCGGTGGCCAGTCCGTTCTGCACACCGACGAAGGTGCTGATGGATGCGTCGACGCGCGAGAGCTCGAGGGCCACGAATCCGCGGAAGACGGCCGAGTTCTCGAACGGCTTCACCTCGTCCCAGGCGTAGCTGAGGATGCCGAGCTCGGCGAGCTTGGGGATGACCTGCGCGGGGAAGTCGCCGCGGTCCCAGTAACCGTTGATGATGGGCCGGACCTCGGTCTCGAGGTAACTCCGCAGCTGCGCCAGTGCAGCCTTCTCCTCATCCGTCAATGACGAAGAGAAGTTGTAGAAGTCGCTCGCGAGGGTCTCGAAGGTCATGTCTGCTCCACTGCATACGGCGACCCCCGCCGCGCGAGGGTCTCGGAAAACCTCCGTCAGGCTACGCCTCGGGAGAGGGGCGCCCAAGCCGTTGGTAGTTTGGACGCAATCTCCCGCCGAACAGGACGGTTCATGTTTGTAGCGATCAGCAACACGCCCCGCGATTACGCCTGGGGCTCCACGACCGGCATCGCCGAGTTGCTCGGACGCGAGGCATCCGGCAAGCCCGAGGCCGAACTGTGGCTCGGCGGCAATGCCGGTTCTCCCAGCCGCATCGAGCATCCGGAGCAGGCCGACGGCGCCACGGATGTCGCGGCCTGGGTGCAGCGTGATCCCGAGAAGGCGCTGGGCTCGGCATCCGTGGCCGCCTACGGCGAGCGGCTCCCGTTCCTGCTGAAGGTGCTCGCGGCGGGCGGCCCGCTGTCGTTGCAGGCGCATCCGTCACCGGAGCAGGCGCGGGCAGGCTTCGAGCGCGAGAACGCCGCCGGCGTGCCGCTGGAGGCCCCCGACCGCAACTACAAGGACGCGTTCCACAAGCCGGAGCTCATCGTGGCCGTGAGCGCGACCTTCGATGCGCTGTGCGGCTTCCGCTCCATCGCGTCGGCGCGCGACATCGTGAAGGAACTCACGGTGCTCGGGCGCTCGGGGGAGCCCGACCCCACCGTCTTCGACCCGTTCTGGGCGCGGCTGTCGGGGGAGGATCCGTTCCGCTCTGCGGTGGAGTGGCTTCTGCGCTCCGGTCGCGAGAGCGGCGAGGTCGACGCGCTCGTGTCCCAGGTCGTGCGCGCTGCAGCGCTCGCCGGAAGCGAGAGCCGATTCGCCCGCGAGTTCGCGACGGTGGGGGAGCTCGCGCGGGCCTATCCGGGAGACCCGGGCATCGTGCTCTCGCTCCTGCTGAACCGGGTCACCCTGCGCGCGGGCGAGGCACTCTACCTGCCTGCCGGCAACATCCACGCGTACCTTTCGGGCGTCGGCATCGAACTCATGGCGGCATCCGACAACGTGCTGCGGGGTGGACTGACGCCCAAGCACATCGACGTCGACGAACTGCTCGCGGTGCTCGACTTCACCCCGGTGACGCAGCCCGTGCTCGCGCCAGAACAGCCCGAGCCCGGCGTGCACGTGTTCCGGCCCGACGTGCCCGACTTCGTGCTCTACGAGATCCAGGCGACGGATGCCGGCGCGAGCGTTCCGCTCTCGGGCGCGGCGATCGCGCTCTGCACGGCAGGCGAGGTGACGCTGGAGGGTGCCACGGCATCCGTGCCGCTGGCGCGTGGCGGCGCGTACTACGTGACGCCCGAGGAGGGCGAGCTGCGCGTGAGCGGAGCGGGCACGGTGTTCGTGGCGACGGTCGGCGCGTAGCGAGGCCTTACCCAAAAGCGAGGACATTCCGAAAAGCGAGGCGATTCCGAGCGGCAGGCGGCGTTTCGGGCGACGGATGCGGCGTGTCGCGGGCGATCGCCTCGCTTTCTGGTTCGACGCGACTCCTGCACAGGCCGCAGGGCTGACCGCCGGAGCGCACCGCGCTCGATCGGCCGTCGCCGCGTGCCGCCAGTGGGGCGAGGATGCGGTGGTGCAGCAGTCACTTCTTCGCACCGGGACGGACGTCGCAGAGTTCCTGAGGGAGAACGGCCTATTCCTCTCGCGGCGACGACTGCGTTCGCTCGGTGTGAGCGACTTCGAGATCGAGCAGGCCCTGAGCGATCGCACCATCTTCCGCGTCCGTCAAGGTTGGTACTCGCTCCCGGACGCGTCGCCCGTCGCGATCGAGGCGGTGCGCATCGGTGGCCGTCTCACGGGTGAGTCGGCGCTTGCCTCGTATGGGATCTGGGTTCGGCCGAAGCGGCAGGAAGAGGTTCTCGTGCGGGGAAACGCGAACGAACTGCGCCGGCCGGCCGACTCGCGGCGCCGTCTCGCCCATCCGGATGCCGAGCGATGGCGCGTCTTCTGGAGCCGAGCCACTCCGATGGGCGGGGACACCTGGCGGGTTTCACTCATGGATGCGCTGGGTCACCTCCTCGCGACGAGCACGCGCGAGGTCGCGGTCGCCTGCATCGACTCCGCGCTGAATCGCAGCATGCGGGGTCATGACGGCGTCTCCGTGGCCGACCTCGACACCCTCTTCGACCGGGCGCCGAAGCGAGTCGCTCGATGGAGGTCCGATGTCGACGGGCGGGCGGAGGCCGGCGGCGAGACGCTGCTGCGCCTTCTGTGCCGGGACAACGGCATACCGTTCGAACCTCAGGTCACGCTGCCCGGCGTCGGGCGTCTCGACGGACGGATCGGGCCCAGCACCTTCGTCGAAGCAGATGGGGCGGTGTGGCATGACTCGGAATCGAGCTTCCACGTGGATCGCGACCGAGATCTGGTGGCGACGATCTGGGGTGGTCGCGTCTTGCGATTCGGCTACTCGCAGATCTTGTACGAGCCGGAGTACTGCCTCACGGCGATGGAGGCCGCCTTGTCTCGAGACGGGGTTCTCTCGGGTGCGTCGCGACGTCGCTCTCCGCTTTGATGCCGCCCAAAAGCGAGGCGATCTGCGACGCCACTCCGGTTCGCGCCGCATCCGCCCCGCGTGTCGCGCAACATCGCCTCGCTTTTCGGAATGTCCTCGCTTTTCGGTCAGGTGGGAGGGGGTCTGACCGACGCGTCAGGCGAGCTGGCGCGCTCCGAAGGTACGTCGGTACGCGGTCGGCGTCGTCTGCAGCACCTTCAAGAAGTGGTGGCGCATCACGGCCGCTCCGCCGAATCCGCAGTCGGCCGCGATCGCGTCCAGCGTCAGGTCGCTCTCCTCGAGCAGCTGCTGGGCTCGCAGCAGCCGCTGCCGGTTGAGCCACGCGGTCGGCGTGGTGCCGAGCTCGGCGCGGAAGCGGCGGGCGAAGGTGCGCGACGACATGAGCGCCTTGCGCGCGAGCATGTCGACCGAGAGGTCGCGGTCGAGGTTCTCGAGCATCCACTCCGTCACGAGGGCGAAGGAGTCGCTGGTGCACTCCGCCACCGGGTTCTGGATGAACTGCGACTGCCCGCCGTCGCGCTGGGGCGGAACCACCATGCGCCGGGCGATGATGTTGGCGGCGGATGCGCCGAGCTCCTTGCGCACGATGTGCAGCGCCGCGTCGATCCCGGCCGCCGTTCCGGCACCCGTCACCACGTGGTCGTCCTCGACGAAGAGCACGTCGGGGTCGACCTCGGTGCGCGGGTAGAGACGGGCGAGCTTGTCGGTGTACATCCAGTGCGTGGTGGCCCGCCGGTCGTCGAGGATGCCGGCCGCGGCGAGCATGAAGGCGCCACTGCAGACGCTCAGCACCCAGGCGCCGCGCTCCTCCGCATCGCGGATGACCTCCAGCAGGCGGTCATCGACCTCGTGCAGGTCGTCGAACGCCGGAACGGCGATGAGGTCGGCGTCGGCGGCGGCACTGAGGTCGTCTTTGACGACGATGTCGAAGCCGAGCTTCATCGGAATCGGTCCCGGCTCCGCCGCCACGATGTGGAAGTCGAACGTCGGCCCGCCCTGCGCGCTGCGATCGATGCCGAAGACCTCGCAGATCACGCCGAACTCGAACGGAGCCATGCCCGGAATGGTGAGGCAGACGATCTTCTTCAGCATGCGCGCTCCTTTGGCAGGAAAGTGTCGAACAATGTCCACTCTGCCACTGGAGGCAGGTAATCGCAATCCGTAGATTTACTGCCATGCAAACCCTCGTACTCCTGGCACTGGCCGCTCTGGTCCTGTGGGGCGTGCTGGCATCGATCCTGGCTCTGGACAACGACGGCTACGGCCGCCCCGAGATTCGCGACCGCACCCGCCACATCGAGCGCCGCCCCACCATCGACGCCCGCTGACACCCGACGCGCATCCCGCGCCGCGGTCCTCCTCGGTGCCGAACCGCCCGCTCGTCGCACGTCGGCCTCGTTAGGCTGGCAAGGGCCGCCGCCTCGGCGGCCTCGAGCTGAGGAGGCGGCGCATGGCGTGGTTGGTCACCGGGGGAGCGGGCTATATCGGAGCGCACGTCGTGCGGGCGTTCCAGGAGGCGGGAACCGACGTCGTCGTCATCGACGACCTCTCCAGCGGCCACCGCGACTTCGTCCCGCAGGACGTGCCGTTCTACGAGGGATCCATCCTCGACCGCCGGTTGCTCGATCGCATCGTCGATGAGCAGCGCCTCAGCGGTGTCATGCACATCGCCGGCTTCAAGTACGCGGGCGTGTCGGTGCAGCGCCCCCTGCACACCTACGAGCAGAACGTGACAGGAACGGCCACGCTGCTCGCCGCGATGGCGGATGCCGGGGTCGGGCGCATCGTGTTCAGCTCGAGCGCCGCGGTGTACGGCACCCCGGACACCGACCTCGTCACAGAGTCCACGCCCAAGGCCCCCGAGTCGCCCTACGGCGAGTCCAAGCTCATCGGCGAGTGGCTGCTGCGTGACCAGGGCATCGCCGCCGGCTTGGCCCACACCTCGCTGCGCTACTTCAACGTGGTCGGATCGGGTCACCGCGACCTCTACGACTCGAGCCCGCACAACCTTTTCCCGCTCGTCTTCGAGGCCCTGCTCGAGGGACGCACCCCGCGCATCAACGGCACCGACTACCCGACGCCCGACGGAACCTGCGTGCGCGACTACATCCACGTCGCCGACCTCGCGGCAGCCCACCTCGCGGCGGCGGAGCGCCTCGAGTCGGGGGCGGGCATCGAGCCGGTCTACAACCTCGGCAGCGGCGACGGCGTCTCGGTCGGCCAGATCATGGCGACCATAGCCCGCGTGACCGGAATCGACTTCACGCCGGAGCGGGCGCCTCGCCGGCCCGGCGACCCCGCACGCATCGTGGCGTCGGGCGAACTCGCCGCCCGCGACCTCGGCTGGCGGATGCGGCACTCCCTCGAGCAGATGGTCGAGAGCGCGTGGGTGGCACGCTCCGCTACCGCCGAGTAGGAAATGCCCCCCGAACAGGAATAACCCCAACTGGGGAATTGCGCAGCCGACGAAGATTGGCGCTTCGACCCGGCGCGTCGCAACTCTCGAGGCATCGTTGAGGGTTTACGATTTGCGACTTGACTCGCCGGAGTTACACGGGTGTAATTACATCAAGACACGCGCTTCTCGTGTCGGGAACATTCGGGCGGGAGACGGTATGACGGCGAACGAGAATCGCGCGGGGGTACCAGAGGACTGGTTCGTCGACCCGGTCAAGCTCGGCGTGCCGGGCGTGCGGCAGAACATCGACGACGACAACCCGCTCTCCTGGCAGACCGACGCGCTCTGCGCCCAGACCGACCCCGAGGCGTTCTTCCCCGAGAAGGGCGGTTCGACGCGCGACGCGAAGAAGATCTGCGGTTCGTGCGAGGTGCGCTCGCAGTGCCTGGAGTACGCGCTCTCGAACGACGAGCGCTTCGGTATCTGGGGCGGGCTGTCCGAGCGTGAACGGCGCAAGCTGCGCCGTCGGGCCGTCTGAGACCTTCCCATCAGGGCCGACGACCGTCGTCCCCGAAGTGGGCACGGGTCACGATCGTGAATATCGGCCACGCCCGGTCGCACTGAACGACCCGGCAGGCACCGCAACTTAGGCTTTCAGCGATGTCTCCGCGAGTTACCGCCATTCTCGTCGCGCGCAACGGCGCCGACCACCTCCCACGGACGCTCGAGGCCCTCGCAGCCCAGACGCTGCCGCCCGATGCGCTCATCGCGGTGGACTGCGCGTCGACGGATGCGACGCAGCAGTTGCTCGCCGACGCGGGGCCCACGCACCTCGTGACCGTCGGCGAGGCGCTCTCCTTCGGCGATGCCATCGCCACGGCCGTGCGGGTGACGGCGCCGCCGACCGGGCCCGGGGAACTGCTCTGGCTCCTCGCCCAGGACAGCGCGCCCGAGCCCGGCGCCCTGGCCGCGCTGGTCGCGGCCCTTGAAACCGCTCCCTCTGTCGCCGTCGCCGGCCCCAAGCTCGTGGACTGGGAGCACGGCCACATCATCCGCCGCTTCGGTGAGTCGATCACGACCTACGGCGCGAGCGTTCCGATCGTCGCCTCGGAGCTCGACCAGGGCCAGCACGACACGCTCAACGACGTGCTCGGCGTCAGCCCTGCCGGCATGCTGGTGCGCCACCAGGTGTGGGAGTCGCTCGGCGGGTTCGATCCCGGCCTGCCGGTCGTCGACGACTCGCTCGATTTCAGCGTGCGTGCGCGACTGGCCGGTCACCGGGTCTCGGTGGCACCGGCCGCTCACGTGGCCATCGCCGGCGATGGCGTGGCCGGACCCAACCTCGGGCAGAAGGGCCGCGTGCGGCGTCGACGCGCTCGGCTCATCCGCACGGCGCAGTTGCATCGCCGCCTCGTCTACGCCCCCGCTGGGGTGATCGTGCTGCACTGGCTGAGCCTGGTGCCGCTCGCGGTCGTGCGATCGCTCACCGCGCTGCTGCGCAAGCAGCCCGGTGTGATCGGCGGCGAGTTCGCCGCCGCCTTCGTGGCCGCCTTCTCGGGAATCCGCACGAGCGCGGCGCGGCGCCGGCTGAAGCAGAACCGATCACTCGGCTGGGCGGCCATCGCGCCCCTGCGCATACCGCCGGCGGAGATGCGGCGGCGACGGGCTCTTGCGCGCGAGGCGCGCATCGCCCACGCCCGCGGTGCCCGCGATGAAGTCGGCTTCCTCATCACCGGAGGCGCCTGGACCCTTCTGGCCGCCATCGTCGTCGCGGTCATTGTCGTCTCGCCCCTTCTCGGCGCCGGGCGCATCGGCGGGGGAGGGCTGCTTCCCCTGAGCACGGTGCCCGAACTGTGGCGCAACATCGGCTACGGCTGGCGCGACATCGGAACCGGATTCGTCGGCGCGGCGGATCCGTTCACCGCTGTGCTCGCCATCCTGGGCTCGCTCACCTTCTGGGCGCCTTCGCTCGCCCTCACCGTGCTCTGGTTCGCGGCCATTCCCCTCGCGGCCCTCGGGGCCTGGTTCGCCGCGAGCCGCATGACGGAGCGCGGCGGCCTGCGTGCCGTGGCGGCCGTGCTCTGGATGCTGGCGCCCACCCTGCTCAGCGCCCTCGCCGAGGGACGCCCCGCTGGGGTTCTCGTGCACATCCTGCTGCCCTGGCTGGTGTTCTCCCTCTTCGTGGCGGCGCGGTCGTGGTCGGCATCCGCGGCCAGCGCGCTGCTGCTCGCGGCCATCGTGGCGTGCGCGCCCGGGCTCGCGCCCGCGCTCGTCATCGCCTGGGTCGTGGTGCTCGTCACGAGCGGTCGCGGCTTCTTCCGCATCATCGGCATCCCGATCCCCGCGGCCGTACTGCTGGCCCCGCTGGTCTGGAACCAGGGTGCGCGCGAGAACTGGCTCGCCCTTCTCGCCGACCCCGGTGTGCCCCAGCCGGGCCAGACGCCCTCGGTGTGGCAGCTGCTGCTCGGATTCCCGGCCGGTGGTTTCGGCGGCTGGAATCCGGTGCTCGCCGACCTCGCCGTCAGCGGGGTGCGCGTCGACCTGATCGTGCCGATCCTGCTGGCACCGCTCGCCGTACTCGCACTGCTCGGGCTGTTCTTCCGACGGTCGGTGCGCGCGAGCGCCTTCTCCCTCGGGCTCGCGCTGCTCGGCTTCGCCACCGCGGTGATCACGACGCTCATCGTCGTGGCGAGCACGGGATCCCACCTCGTCCCGCTGTGGGCGGGAGCCGGGCTGAGTCTCTATTGGCTGGGCATCGTCGGCGCCGTCATCGCCGCGCTCAACGTCATCCCGCGGTTCTCGATGCTGCCGGCCGTCGCGGCGACCGCCCTGGTCGTGATCGTGGCCGGCCCCCTCGCCCTCGCCCTGCCGCTCGACACCGCGCAGGTGCACGCAGCCACCGATCGGGTGCTTCCCGCGTTCGTCACGGCGGCAGCCGAGGCCGACCCGCGTGCCGGCACCCTCGTCATCGCCCCGCAGTCCGACGGCGGCATCCGCGCCGACCTGCAGCGCGGATCGGGCACCACGCTCGATGACCAATCCACCCTGTCATCCACCGATCCGTCGCTGGACGAGAATCAACGAGACCTCGCCCGGCTCGCGGGCAACCTCGCCTCCCGCAGCGGCCTCGACGCGGCCGACGACCTGAACGACCGGCGCATCCGGTTCATACTGCTGGCTCCGGTGAACCCCGACCTGCCGGCGGACGAGAGCCGCGAGGCCGCGGCCACCGAGCGGCGGGCCACCTCCTCCCTCGACGGCAACCCCGTGCTCGTCTCGGTGGGCAAGACGAACTTCGGAACGCTCTGGCGGGTGGGGACCGACGTGGCGGATGCCGCACCGACCGCGATCCCCGTCGGCGCCGGGGGGTGGCTGGGCCAGGCCACGCTCATCGCCCTTCTCGTGGTGTTCGGCATCACGGTGCTGCTCTCGATCCCGACCGGGGTCGGCCGCGAAGTGCAGCCCGATGCCGATGACCGCAGCCGACCCGACGCCGACGAGCAGACACCGCCCGTGGACGACTGGGAGGAGCCCACCGGCGACGCGCTGACCCCCGAGGCCGGCGAGGACGCCGGGGAAGGCCCGGATGCCGAGGCTCGGCCCGACCCCGAGCCCGACGAACCGGCCCCCTCGCCGGAGGAGCCGGAGTCGGAATCGGAGTCCTCACCCGAACCGGATGCCGCGGAGCGACACGCGCCCCCTGTCGAAAACCGACCGATCCCCGACGATGAGCCGGAACACGCTGAGACGGGAGCCCGCGATGCGTAAGCGCACGGCACTTCTGGTGGCCCGGATCGCGGGCGCCCTGCTGGCCATCGCGATCGCCCTCGTGGCCGTCGCGACCGCGGCGTGGGCGCCGCTGCCCACGGCGACCGCGCGTCCCGTCGCTGCGACGGTCGCGCCCGTTCCCACGGTCGCCGAGCGGGTGTGCCCGGGTCCGCTGCTGAGCGTGGGCGAAGAAGCCGAGAGCGCGACCGCCGTCTCGTCCATCGGAGAGGCAGACATCGTCGCAGCCGGCGCCGACGCCGATCCCGACGAGCAACCGCTCGCCTCACCCGATGACCGGAACGGCGATGCGAACGGTGCCGGCGTGGTGCTCACCATTCCCGCAGACGAGGGCTCAGACGCGCCGCCGCTCCTCGCCGGCGTTCAGTCCCAAGTGGCCGATGACGAGACGCATTCCGGTCTCGCCGTCGCCGGCTGCACCGAGGCCGGCCCCGACTCCTGGCTCGTCGGGGGATCGACGGATGTCGGTCGAACGACGCTCGTCGTGCTCAGCAATCCCTCCACCGTCTCCGCCACCGTCGACCTCGGAGTCTGGGGCGAGAACGGCCCGGTAGCCGCTCCCGGCGCCACCGGCATCCTCGTGCAGCCCCGATCACAGCGCGTCATCTCGCTCGCGGGGCTCGCGCCCGACCTGCTCGCGCCGGTCGTGCACGTGGAGGCCCACGGCGGCGAGATCGCCGCGGCGCTGCAGCAGAGCATCGTTCGGGGGCTGGAGCCGGGCGGAGTCGACATCGTCGGGCCCGCTCCGGCGCCCGCGACGGTGGTGACCATCGGCGGGGTCGTCGTTCCGGCGGCCACAGATGGCGCGGCCACCGACACCGACGCCGCACCGACCGACGAGCAGCCGGGGCTGCGACTGCTGGCGCCCGGGTCGCAGGCGGCCGACGCGACCGTGAGCGTCATCGGCGAGGGCGACGCTCCCGGCACGTCCTTCAGCGTGCACCTCGAGCCGGGTGTCGCAACGGATGCACCGCTGGCCGGGCTCGCGGCCGGCGTCTATGCGGTGCGCATCGATTCCCAGCAGCCCATCGTCGCGGCTGCCCGAACCGCGGTCGCGGGCGGCGTCGCCGGCCGCGACGTCGCGTGGTTCACCGCAGCGCCACCGCTCGGCGATGACCCCGTGATGATCGCCGTCGCATCCGCCAACCAGCCCACCTTCCATGCCTGGAACCAGCGGGCGACCGATGCGACGCTCACGCTCACACCGCAGTCGGGGACACCCGTGACGGTGACCGTGCCGGCCGCTGCCGCGGTCGCCGTGCCGCTGACCGGGTCGGGCGGCTACACGGTCTCGGATGCGGAGGGGGTCGTCGCGACGGTGAGCTATGGCGGTGCCGACGCGGTCGCATCCGTTCCCGTGCTGGCCGGCAGCGCGCTCGCCTCGCCGATCGTGGTCTACACCAGGTAGGGATGCGAGGCGCCCGGGACCGCCTCGGCGTTTGTGGGATTACTCAGAAGTCGCGGAAGCGATCGGGGTCGAGGTCCCACGGGTCTTTTCCGACAAGCTCGGCCACCGCGCGGAAGACGCAGCTCTCGACCATCATCCGCTGGTGCAGTTCGTCGTTGCGGTGCAGCTTGCTCATGCGCTGGATGGGGATGCGGAAGAAGATGATGCGACGCTCCTCGAGCAGCACCTTCCAGCGGTCGACGTGGTCGCCGTGCAGTGCCTCGTCGGGGGCCGCGGCGACCTCGAATCGGACACCGTCGAGCTCGGGCCAGATGCCGCGCAGGTACTCGGCGGTCGAGGCGATCGTGATGTCGAACTGCTCGATCCGATCCCGCAGCGGGGGCAGGTACGGGCCGAGGATGGGGGAGCGCATGCCGCGCCCGTGCCGGTCCATGATGCCGCGTCGCCGCGAGGGCGCGGGGCGGGCGGTGCGGCGGGAACGGGGCATGTCGACATCCTATTCGCCCCGCGCGCGGCTACTCTGGGGATCGATATGAACAGGCCGTGCTCCCGGGTCGCGTGCGCCGATGAGGCGATCGCGACGCTCACCTACGTGTATGCCGATTCCATGGCGGTGCTCGGTCCGCTCTCCCTCACCCATGAGCCGCACACCTACGATCTCTGCGTGCGGCATGCGGAGAAGCTCTCCGCGCCGGTCGGATGGCAGGTGATCCGGCACGCCGTCATGGGTGAGATAGGTTTTAGCGCGTGACCGCCACACCTTCGCCCGCACAGTTGCTCGCCCAGATCGTCAAGACCTACGACGTGCGGGGACTGGTGGGATCGCAGCTCACCGCCGAGATCGTTGAGGCCGTCGGAGCCTCCTTCGCCGACGAAGTGCAGGCGGCAGGCCACGACCTCGTGGTCGGTCACGACATGCGCGACTCCTCACCCGAGTTCGCCGCCGCCTTCTCCCGTGGCGCCACAGCCCGCGGTGCGAACGTCGTCGCGCTCGGCCTGTGCTCCACCGACGAGAGCTACTTCGCCTCCGGATGGCTCGACGCTCCGGCGGCCATGTTCACCGCGAGCCACAACCCCGCCAGCTACAACGGCATCAAGCTCTCCCGGGCGGGTGCGCGCGGCATCTCGCTCGACACCGGGCTCGCGAACATCCGTGACCGCGCCATGGGGTACCTCGACGACGACATCCCGCAGGCGGCGGAGCAGGGCACGATCCGCCAGCTCGACGTGCTCGCCGACTACGCCGGCTACCTGCGCCGGCTCGTCGACCTCTCCGGCATCCGTCCGCTGAAGGTCGTCGTGGACGCCGCCAACGGCATGGGCGGCCTCACCGTTCCGGCCGTGCTCGGAACGGCGGCGGCCCTGGCGCAGCTGCCGCTGGAGATCGTGCCGCTCTACTTCGAGCTCGACGGCACGTTCCCGAACCACGAGGCGAACCCGCTCGAGCCGGCCAACCTCGTCGACCTTCAGAAGGCCGTCGTGGAGCACGGAGCCGACATCGGGCTCGCCTTCGACGGCGACGCCGACCGTTGCTTCGTCGTCGACGAGCGGGGCGACGCCGTCACGCCCTCGGCTGTGGCGGCCATCGTGGCACTGCGCGAGATCGCCCGGGTGCGCGCCGAGGGGGAGCAGGGCGACATCCACGTCATCCACAACCTCATCGTCTCGCGCATCGTGCCCGAGACGATCGAGGCCGCCGGTGCCATCCCGGTGCGCACCCGCGTGGGTCATTCCCTCATCAAGGACGAGATGGCAGCCACCGGGGCCATCTTCGGCGGCGAGCACTCCGGGCATTACTACTTCCGCGACTTCTGGGGCGCCGACAACGGCATGCTGGCCGCGATGCACGTGCTCGCCGAGCTCGGCGGAGCGGACTCCTCGCTCTCCGGCCTGGCCGCGGAGTTCTCGCCCTACGCGATGTCGGGCGAGATCAACTCGACCGTCGATGACGTGCCCGGCGCCTATACGCGCATCGTGGACGCCTTCAGCGGCATCGCGGACTTCGACGAGTTCGACGGGCTCACGGTCACCGGCATCACGGCAGAGGACGAGCCGTTCTGGTGGTTCAGCGTACGTCCCTCGAACACGGAGCCGCTGCTGCGCCTGAACGTGGAGGCCGCCACGCGCGGGCAGATGGAGCGGGTGCGCGACCAGGTGCTCGGCCTCATCCGTGGCGGCGAGGCGGAGGCATCCGCCTGAGTCGGGCCGGCCTGACAGAATAGAGGGCATGACTGCAACGACCACCGCCCTGCCGTTCAAGGTTCGCGATCTCTCGCTCGCCGAGGCCGGTCGCCACCAACTCCGGCTGGCCGAGAACGAGATGCCGGGCCTGATGGCCCTGCGCGCCGAGTTCGGCGAGAGCCAGCCGCTCGCGGGGGCGCGCATCGCGGGTTCCCTGCACATGACCGTGCAGACGGCGGTGCTCATCGAGACGCTCGTCGCCCTCGGCGCGCAGGTGCGTTGGGCCAGCTGCAACATCTTCTCCACCCAGGACGAGGCCGCCGCCGCGATCGCCGTCGGCCCCACAGGCACTCCCGAGAAGCCGGCCGGCATCCCGGTGTTCGCCTGGAAGGGCGAGAGCCTCGAGGAGTACTGGTGGTGCACCGACCGCATCTTCGACTGGAGCGCCGAGGCCGAGGCCGCCAGTGCGGAATGGGTCGGACCCAACCTCATCCTCGACGACGGCGGTGACGCCACCCTGCTCGTGCACAAGGGGCGCGAGTACGAGGCCCTCGGCGCCGTTCCGGATGCGGCCGCCGGCGACCCGCACGAGTTCCGGGTGATCCTCGACACCCTCGCCCGCTCGCTCGAGGCGTCGCCCGACCGTTGGACCCGGATTGCGACCGAGCTGCAGGGCGTGACCGAGGAGACGACCACGGGGGTGCATCGCCTCTACGAGCTCGCTGCCGCGGGGGAGCTGCTCTTCCCGGCCATCAACGTCAACGACTCCGTCACCAAGAGCAAGTTCGACAACAAGTACGGCATCCGGCACTCGCTTCCCGATGGCCTGAATCGCGCCACCGACGTGCTCATGGGCGGCAAGGTCGCGCTCGTCTGCGGCTACGGCGACGTGGGCAAGGGCGCAGCGGAGGCCCTGCGCGGCCAAGGCGCCCGGGTGATCGTGACCGAGGTCGACCCGATCTGCGCGCTGCAGGCGGCCATGGACGGCTTCCAGGTCGCGCGCCTGGAGAGCGTGGTCGGCGAGGTCGACATCTTCGTATCGGGAACCGGCAACCGCGACGTCATCCGCGTCGAGCACATGCTCGCCATGAAGCACCTGGCCGTCGTCGCGAACGTGGGCCACTTCGACAACGAGATCGACATGGCCGCGCTCGAATCGCTCGAGGGTGCCGAGCGCGTCGAGATCAAGCCGCAGGTGCACGAGTGGCGCCTGCCCACCGGCCGCTCCATCCTCGTGCTGAGCGAGGGCCGCCTGATGAACCTCGGCAACGCCACGGGGCATCCGTCGTTCGTCATGAGCAATTCCTTCACCAACCAGGTGCTCGCCCAGATCGAGTTGTGGACGAAGCCCGAGGCCTACCCGATCGGCGTCTACGTTCTTCCAAAGCACCTCGATGAGAAGGTCGCGCGCCTGCACCTGGACGCGCTCGGGGTGGAGCTGACGGAGCTCTCACCGGAGCAGGCCGCCTACATCGGTGTGAAGGTGGAAGGCCCCTACAAGGTCGACCACTACCGCTACTGAGTTCTCGCGCTCGGCTTTCCCGGCCGTTCAGCGGTCGGGAAAGCGGTGCGGGTTCCCCGCGAGGATGGGCTGCAGCGCGTCGAGGTGCTCGCGCTCCAGGGCCAGGCCCGTCAGTTCCCGCTGGCGCCGCACGGCCGTGACGGCCACGAGGAAGACCTCCGCCGGTACCGGGGGCACGGGCGCGGCGTAGGCGGCGGCCTCGGTCGCCAGCTCGGCGGCGGTGCGCTGCCGGCTCGCCGCTGTCAGCCCCGACGCGTTCGTCAGGAACTGGGAGATGCGCCGGCCCAGTGCATCCGGCATCCGTGCGACGTCGACGATGAGCGCCCATTGCTCCAGTCCGGCCGGAACGCCCCACTTCGGCGGCGTGTAGGCCGGCACGCGCTCGAGCTGGCTGTGTGTGCCCGCGAGCAGGTCGCCCAGCCGCTTGGCACGGTCGTTGAGCAGCCCGACGAGTGCCGCCAGGCCCCCGAAGGTCATGTAGATCTCGACGACGCCCATGAGGGCGCGCACGAAGGAGTGGCGCAGCTGGATGGCGCCTCCGTCGTCGCGCACGATCCGGGCGCCGATGGCGAGCTTGCCGAGCGAGCGTCCGTGTGATGCGACCTCGACGACCATGGGCACGACGAGCAGGAAGAACACCAGGCCCGCGACCCCCAACGCACGCAGCAGCGCAGGGTCCACTGCGCCGCCGGCCGTCGACGTGACGAGCCACGCGCTCAGGGCGAGCGCGCCGACGTAGGCCACGGCATCGATGGCCGTTCCCGCGCCGCGCAGCAGCACGCTGGCTGGCTTCACGCTCAGGGCGACCGCCTCGCCCGTGAGCAATCCATCGACGGATGCCGCGGCGACGGTCTGCGAGGGCTCGGCCATGCCAGTATCTAAGCAGATGGATCTCGACGCGTATTCGATCGCCCACGGCGAGGAGTGGAAGCGTCTCGGCGAGCTCGGCCGACGACGTTCCCTCGACGGCGCCTCGGCCGACGAGCTGATCGGCCTCTACCAGTCCGGGGCCACGCAGCTCTCGGCGATCGCGACCACTGCGGGCTCGAGCCTTCAGGGCGACGGACTCTCGGTCAGCCTCTCGCGGGCCCGGCTGCGCTTCACTGCGGCGCGCGGCAACCTGTTCTCCGTCATCCCGCGCTTCTTCGTGCTGCAGTTGCCGGCGGCACTGTACCGGCTGCGCTGGCTCACGCTCGCCGTCGCCCTCGCGACCGTGATCATCGCCGCGCTCTATGCGGTCTGGGCGCTCGCGGACCCGCAGGTGCTCGCGTCCTTCGGCACCGAGGCGCAGCGCAAGGCGCTCGTGGAGCACAAATTCGTGGACTACTACTCCGAGAACCCCGCCGCATCCTTCGCCGGCGCCGTCTGGACGAACAACGCCTGGATCGCCGCCCAGTGCATCGCGCTGGGCATCACGGGCTTCTTCGTTCCCTCCGCCATCATCTCCAACGCGCAGAACGTCGGGGTCTCGGCAGGGATCATGTTCGCCTACGACCGCGGCGACGTCTTCTTCCAGTACGTCCTTCCGCACGGACTGCTCGAGCTCAGCTGCGTCTTCGTCGCGGCGGCTGCCGGGCTGCGCATCTTCTGGGCGTGGATCGCGCCGGGTGCGCGCACGCGCGGGCAGGCGCTCGCGGAGGACGGCCGGGCGCTGTTCAGCGTCGCCATCGGCCTGGCCATCTGGCTGTTCATCTCGGGCATCATCGAGGGCTTCGTCACCCCTGCCCCGTGGCCGTGGCCGGTGAAGCTGGGCATCGGGGTCGTGGCTGCGGCAGCCTTCTACACGTACATGCTCGTGCTGGGTCGGCGGGCCGTGCGCGCGGGAGAGACGGGTGACCTCACCGAGCAGGATGCCGGCGCACGCCGGCTCATCGCCGGCTGACGCCGCCGGCGGCCGGCCAAGCGCCGGAAGTCTGGTCCCTGAGCCTGTCGAAGGGCCGAGAGCAGCGCTGGAATCGATGCTTCGACAGGGGAACCCGGGGTTCGACAGGGAACTTAGGGTTCAACAGGCGTTCGAGGCTCCAACAGGGCGAATTCTCGAGATCCGTCCTGTCGGAGGTCGAACCCCCTGTTGAATGCACTGGATGGCGCCCCGAGGTTGGTTGCGACGCTTCGACAGGCTCAGCGAGCGAGTGGTGGGCTGAGCCTCGGGAGTCCGGTCGCTGAGGCGCGTCCGAAGCTCGGTCCTGAGCCTGTCGAAGGGCCCGGCCTGAGCCTGTCGAAGCCGCGTCGCCGAGCCTGCCGAAGGGCTACGCGGCGAGCTTGTTCGTGCGGTCGAAGAGCAGTTTGAACGTTGCGCCCGCGATGAGCGCTCCCACGATCGGCGCGAGGATCGAGAGCCAGACCTGGCCGAGGGCGACCGGTCCGCCGTACAGGGCCGTCGCGATCGAGCGGGCCGGGTTGAACGAGCCGTTCGAGACGGGGATGGCCACGAGCGCGAGCAGCGTCAGCGTGAAGCCGATGGCCAGCGGCGCGAAGCCCAGGGCAGCCCGTGAGCTCGTCACGCCGAGGATGACGTAGAGGAACAGGGCGGTGGCGACGACCTCGATCACGAGGGCGGAGACCAGGCCATAGCCGCCGGGGGAGAGCTCGTCGTAACCCGTGGAGACGGCGCGGAACCAGAGCACGTCGAAGCTCTTGCTGCTGGCGAGCACCACGAGCAGCACGCTCGACGCGGCGATGGCGCCGACGAGCTGCGCGACGATGTAGCCGACGACCTCGCGCCACGGGAAGCGGCCCGCCGTCGCGAGGCCGAGCGTGACGGCCGGGTTGAAGTGACCGCCCGAGATGGGGCCGAAGGCGTAGGCGCTGACGATCACCGAGAGTCCGAGGGCCAGCGCGACCCCGAGGAAGCCGACGTTCAGGCCGCCCTTGCCGGCCGCGAAGCCGGCCGCGTAGAGGGCGGTTCCGATGACGCCGAACACGAGCACGAAGGTTCCGGCCACTTCGGCCGCCCAGCGGGCGCTCGTGCTGGGTGAAGCCTCGATGGGAACGACGGCGGGTGCGTCGGTGGTGGATGACATGGGTGTCCTTCTGTGAGGGGGAGGGATGCTGCGCCGACGGGCGCGAGCCCGAGGCTAGCGGCAGGCCCGGCGACGCGCCCGCGCGAGATCGCGGTATGTCGCAAACCGGTGACGGCTTCGCAGTCGCACAGGCCCGTAGCCCTGAACCGCGTGCCGATGCCGGCCCTTGCCCGCACCCGCGGCCGGCCCGGCCGGGCAGCGCCGCGCTGGTCAGAGCCGCCCGGCGGCCTTCAGCGCGAGGTAGCGGTCGGCGAGGGCCGGAGGCAGGTCTGCGGGCGAACCGGTCACGACGTCGCCACCGAGGAGCCGTATGGCGGCCGACACCCGGGCCACGTCGAGCAGCGCGCGCTCGGCCGCCGCCGCCTCGTAGACGCGCTCGAGCGTCGAGCGGTCGGTGATCGCTGCTGCAGCATCCGGGTCGGTCACGGCCGCGACGAGGACGGTATGGCGGCGGGTGAGCTGGGGGAGCATGGCGAGCAGCGCGGTCGAG
Organism: Rathayibacter sp. YIM 133350; assembly: GCF_037404875.1. NCBI lineage: Bacteria > Bacillati > Actinomycetota > Actinomycetes > Micrococcales > Microbacteriaceae > Rathayibacter > Rathayibacter sp. YIM 133350. The sequence continues at coordinate 66,884 of NZ_JBBELO010000011.1, read as the reverse complement.
GCGCCAGGGGCGTCGATGCTCGTGAGCAGCACGACGAGTGCGCGCTGATTGCTCACGCTGCGCACGAGTGCAGGCACGCCGGCCCAGTCGGCCTCGATCAACTCCGCATCGATCGGGGCCATGGCATCCACCATGCGGCTGAGCAGTTCCGCCCCCGCCGCACCCTGCACGCGGCCGCGCACCCGTCGGTCCCACGCCAGGAAGTCCACCCGGTCGCCGGCGTGCGAGGCGAGCGCGGCGAGCAGCAGGGCCGATTCGAAAGCGGTGTCCAGGCGCGGTTCGTCGCGTACGCGGGCCGCCGAGGTGCGTGCCGTATCGACCACGATGATGACGCGCCGATCGCGTTCCGGTCGCCAGGTGCGCACCATCAGCCGCTGGCCCGCACCGGCGCTCTCGCCCTGTCGGGCCGTGGCCCGCCAGTCGATCGAGCGCACGTCGTCGCCGCGCACGTACTCGCGCAGGCTGTCGAACTCGGTGCCCTGACCGCGCACCATGACGGCGGTGCGGCCGTCGAGCTCGCGCAGGCGGGCCAGGCGCGAGGGCAGGTGCTTGCGCGCGTTGAACGGAGGCAGCACCCGGATGCGACCGGCAGCGATCGTGGTCAGCTGCCGGGCGGCCAAACCCAGCGGCCCGAGCGAGCGCACGGCGACGAACTCGGTGCGCCGCTCACCGCGGCGGGTCGGCGTGAGCGGAACCCGCACAGCGCGCCGCTCGCCGGCCGGGATCCTCAGTCGCGCGCGGCTGAAGGCAGCCCCGGCTGAGGGTTGCCAGCCGTCGCGAACCGTCGCCGCGATCGTGCGCCGGCCGGCGTTGGCGAGCCGGAGCTCCGTCACGGCGGTCTCACCGAGCCGCACGCGGCCGGGAACCTCACGGCTGACGGTGAGCGCGCGTGCTGACGGCGCCAGCGCGAGGTCGATCACCGCAGCCGCGGCGCACACGAGCACCCACACGAGAAGCGTGAGCCACGCCGAGCCGGGGGCGAGGGCGCCGAACACGACGACCGGCACGATCCCGAGCAGCAGGAGCGCCACGAACCGGCCGGTGAGGCTCACAGCGGAACCTGCACCTGCTGCAGGATCGAGCGCAGGATCGCATCCACGGAGACGCCTTCCAGCTCCGCCTCGGGCCGCAGCGTGATGCGGTGGCGCCAGACGGGCGTCGCCATGGCCTGCACGTGGTCGGGGGTGATCGAGTCGTACCCGTTCAGCCAGGCCCACGCCTTCGACGCGGCGAGCAGCGCTGTGGTACCGCGCGGGCTGACGCCGAGGCGCACCGAGGGGCTGCGCCGGGTCGCCCGGGCGAGGTCGACGACGTACCCCAGCACGTCGGTGCTCACGCCGACCGCGTCCACCGCACGTTGCGCCGCCGCGAGCTCGGCGGGTCCCAGGACGGGTGTGACACCCGCCGCGGCGAGGTCACGCGGGTTGAAGCCGTCGGCGTGGCGGCGCAGCACCTCGACCTCGCTGTCGCGCTCCGGCACGTCGAGCACGAGCTTCAGCAGGAACCGGTCCAGCTGCGCCTCGGGCAGCGTGTAGGTGCCCTCGTACTCGATCGGGTTCTGGGTCGCCGCCACGAGGAAGGGTTCCGGTAGCGGGCGGGAGACGCCGTCGGCGCTCACCTGGCGCTCCTCCATGGCCTCGAGCAGCGCGGACTGCGTCTTCGGCGGGGTGCGGTTGATCTCGTCGGCGAGCAGGATGTTCGTGAACACGGGCCCTTCGCGGAACTCGAAGTCGCCGCGCTTCTGGTCGTAGACGATGGATCCCGTCACGTCGCCCGGCATGAGGTCGGGCGTGAACTGAACACGGTGGGTCTGCAGCGACAACGACTGGCTGAGCGCACGCACCATGAGGGTCTTCGCCACGCCGGGAACGCCCTCGAGCAGCACGTGCCCCCGCGCGAGCAGGGCGATGAGCAGGCCGGTGACGGCCCCGTCCTGGCCGACGACGGCCTTGCCGACCTCGGCGCGCACCTTCTCGAGTGCGGAACGGGCGTCGGTGTCCAGTGCGGTCATGCGTTCATTCTCCCGGTCGGTGCGGCGGTATCTGGTGGGGGGTCACTGCGGGCGGGCGGCGTCGCGCACCCGGGCCTCGAGCTCGTCGAGGGCGGCGGCGAGGTCGACGAGGTCGCGATCGCTCGCGGGCACCTGGTCGATGAGCAGTCCCCGAACGGATGCCGCGGGCCTGCCCGTGAGCACGGCGACCGCTGCGGCCACGTCGTCCGCTGAAGAGGACGTGGGCAGTCGCAGGGCCGACCCGAGACGCCCGATCGCGCCGATGCGCAGGGCATCGAGTGCGCGCAGGCGCGCGTTCGTGCGGGCGTAGAGCCGCGCCCGACCCTGCATGGTCTCGGCCGCGGGCACGGTGACTGGCAGGTTCTCGATGACGAGCGGCCCGAGCCTGCGGCCACGCCAGACGCCGGCGGCGATCGTGACGACCACGAGCAGCGCGAGCACCGGGGTGACCCAGTCCGGAGTGAGCTCGGCGATGGTGGGGCTGCGCTCGCCGGCCACGACATCCGGGAGCGAGGGCAGGTACCAGACCAGGTGATCGCGGGAACCGAGCAGACCCAGGGCAAGGGCGGCGTTGCCCTGCTGGCCGATCGTGTCGTTGCGCAGCGGCGCGCCGCTCGCCAGGAGGGTGAGCTGGGCGCCCTGCCGATCGCCCTGCACCAGGGAGAAACGGTGCTTTCCCGCCGGGAAGCAGCCGGTCCAGTCGGCCGAGGTCGCGCCGAGCGTTGCCTCGCTCGTGGAGATCCGGCCGGCACGGGTCGCCGCCGGCACATCGCACTGCGCAGTCGCCGTCTGGCCGGACGGTCGCCCGCCGTGCCGCACGGCGGGCGCGAGCGCCTTCAAGGCATCGAACGACGGTTCCGCCATCACGATCGCCTCCGCGCTCGCGGCGAGGCGCCGCAGTTGGCCCGCGGACAACAGCCCCTGCGGGTCGGTGAGGAAGAGAGTGGAATCGGTGTCGAGGGCCTGCTCCGCCGCCCCGAGACTGTGCGCGACGGTCACGGCGACGCCCTGCTGCTTCAGCACATCCACGAGCGCCTGGCTGCCGGCTGGACCAGGGTTGTCGGCGGCGAGCGGGGTTCCGCCGACGGCGCCGGAACCGCGGATGATAACGAGACAGACGACGACGGCGAGCGTGATGAGGGCGGCGAGCACCCAGAAGCGCGAGCGCCGCAACGATTCGCGCACCAGGGGAGTCTGGAGGGTGGCCGCGCTCACGCCGGAACCTCCGCCGCGCGGGCGGCCTCGAGCGCCGCATCCAGGGCGACGATGGCGCGGTAGTCCGGCTCGGTGCCCTGCCGCCCCAGGTATCTCACGGCGTCGAAGGCGGATGCGGCAGCCGCCAGGGGGAGCGCGGAGTCGGGAAAGGAGATGCCCGCCTGTCGCGCCACCTCGTCGGCGGTCGTACCGGGATAGACGCTCAGGATCGTGCGCTCACCGAGCCGCCGCGCGAGCGCCCGGAAGGCGTCGAGCACGGCCGTCGACCAGTCGCCGGCGTCGGCGGCATCCCGGGCCGAGCGGCGCAGGGCCTGAGCCGAGCGATCATCGTCCTCCCCGAACACGCCCGCCGCGGCGGCACGGCGGTTGAGCCGGGGAAGTCCGAACACGATCAGGGCCACGGCGATGAGCACGACCGCGATGACCGTGAGGACGAGGGGAAGTACCGCGCCCGCGTCGCCGCGGCCGGAGAAGAGCGAGCCCAGCCAGTCGAGCACGGCCTTGGAGAGCTGGTCGAACCAGTTGGGCCGGCTCTCCTGGTATTGCGGCTTGGCGAGCTCGTCGTTCAGCCACTGTCTCGCCTCGGGCCCGTCGGGATCGACGGGCACGTCGAGAGGAAGCCTCATGCGACCGGCGTGAGATAGGGGTCGGCGCCGGGCACCTGGGCCGCACGCTGCTCCACGAAGCGCTGGAGCTCGAGGTCGAGGCCCTCGCGGCGCATCCTCTGGTCGATGTAGAGCAGCGCGATCGTGGCCGACTGCACCACGGAGGCGATGGATCCGACGATGATGCTGATGATGAGGCTGAGGAACGTCGCGCCGATCGAGATGAAGATGCCCTGGCCGGTTCCGTTGGGGTCCAGGGCGGCCGAGGCGAAGCCCACGATGAGGCTGAGCGGGGCGGTGACGATATTGGCGGCGACGTTGACCATGACCAGCACGAGCAGGTTGGTTCCGAAGATCTTCCAGAACGCGCCGCGCGTGAGCGACCAGGAGCGTGCGACGGATGCGCCGATGCCGCGACGCTCGAGCACGATCGCGCAGGGTACGAAGACGGTCTTCGTATACAGCCAGGCGAACAGCACGATCAGTCCGAGCACGCCCAGGATGCTGAACACGACGCCCGCCGCGAGAAAGCCCTGGCCCGCGGAGAACAGCGCGACGGCGATCGCGACGATGATGGCTGCGGCCAGCAGGAACGCCGCGCCTAGCAGCAGCACCCATGCGCTGAGGGGCAGCAGCCTGCGCAGCACCTGCTTCCACAGTGCGCCGAGGCTCAGCTTCTCGCCGAGGCTCGCGCGCGCCACCTCGAGCACGATCACGCCCTGCAGCATCGCGGTGGAGAGAACCGAGAGCACGACGAGCACGAGCATCCCGAGGATGACCCAGCCGATGGTGCCGGCCATGATGGTTCCCACCTCGGCCGCACGGGCGTTCTGAAGCCTGGTGGCCGCGACGAAGGCGAGCGGAAGCACGATCACCGTCGATGCGACGGCGACGATGAGCTGGATGAGCAGCGCGCTGCCGAACGTGGCCTTCGGGTTGCGTCTAAGCAGTTGGTAGGGGGCTCCGAGGATGGTGGCGAAGCTCAGGGGACGCAGCGGGATCAGGCCGGGCTTCGGCGGAGGCGTCCACCCCGGTGCGCTGCCGGGGAGCGCAGCACCGTAGGCACCCCACTGCGGCTGTTGCTGTCCCCACTGAGGTTGCGGCGGCTGCGGCGGTCCCCACTGTGGCTGTTGAGCCTGCTGCTGGCCCCACGCGGGCTGCGGCGGTAGCGGAGGAGCGATCAGCGGCGCCGCCGGAGGCGCGGGCGGGGGCGTCGGCCCGGTGGGCGGAAGAGCGTCCTCGTGTGCGTCCGTCACGCCTCCATGCTCGCACAGCGGGCACTGGCTCGGACGGTGGCCGGCGCATCCGCGTGACCCGCGTTCGGGAGCAGCATCGCTGCCGGAAAACGGGTCTTGCCGGTCGGCGGTCGCAGTGCGGCGGGTACTCAGGCGCCAGCCACTACTCTGGTGCTCAGGAATCGCGCGGCGCAGGTGCCGTGCCTTCGCAGAAAACGGACGTATGAGCGCACGCATTCTGGTTGTCGACGATGACACCGCCCTGGCAGAGATGATCGGCATCGTTCTGCGCAGTGAGGGCTTCGAGCCCTACTTCTGCGCCGACGGATCGCTGGCGCTGGAGGCCTTCCGTGCGTCCTCGCCCGATCTGGTGCTGCTCGACCTCATGCTGCCCGGCCTGGACGGCATCGAGGTGTGCACCCAGATCCGCGCGGAGTCGGGAACGCCCGTCATCATGCTGACCGCGAAGACCGATACCGCCGACGTGGTGAAGGGACTGGAGTCGGGCGCCGATGACTACATCGTGAAGCCGTTCAATCCCAAGGAGCTCATCGCGCGCATCCGCACCCGCCTGCGCCCCGCGCAGAACGGCGAGAGTCCCCGCATCCAGATCGGCGACCTCAGCGTCGACCCCGCCGCGCACGAGGTGCGTCGCGGCGACCGGCGCATCAACCTGACCCCGCTCGAATTCGACCTGCTGCTCGCCCTTGCCTCCAAGCCGCAGCAGGTCTTCACCCGCGAGATGCTGCTCGAGCAGGTGTGGGGCTACCACTACAAGGCCGACACCCGCCTGGTGAACGTGCACGTGCAGCGGCTGCGCGCCAAGATCGAGGACGATCCCGACAACCCGCGCATCGTCACGACCGTGCGCGGCGTGGGGTACCGGGCCGGCGGGTCGGCCTGAGGAGTGCCATGACCGCCGACGCGGTGCGCCCGCGCGCAGCCATCCACTGGTCGGAGTGGCGTGACTGGCCACCCCAGGTCGCGCGGCTGTGGCGGCGTTCGCTGCAGTTCCGCACGGTGATGGTCACGCTCGGGCTGGCGAGCATCGCGATCCTGCTCACCGGCATCTACCTCTCGGTGAGCGTGAGCAACAACCTGTTCCAGTCGCGCCTCGACCAGGTGCTCGTGGATTCCTCGCGCGCCACCGAGGCGGCACAGGGGGTGCTCGACGCGTCGGATGCCTCCGACCGGGCGGCCGTGCAGAACGTGCTGTTCTCAGCACAGGCCGCCATGAAGGCCGCGTCCTCGAGCAAGACCATCGCGCTGTTCCGCGTTCCCGGCCAGGCCACCTCGTCCGCCGCGCCTCCGGATTTCACGAGCCCGGAACTTCGGGGCGAGATCATCACGCCCGAGCTGCGCCAGCAGGTGCAGAAGCACAAGAACGGCCAGTACTGGCAGTCCGTGAGCCTGACGGACGCCGACGGCCGCTCCGAGCCGGGCATCGTCGTGGGATCGCAGTTGCTCCTGCCCGCCGCGGGCTACTACGAGGTCTACATCGGCTACAGCCTCGCCGATGTGCAGCAGACCCTGGGCTTCGTGCAGAGCACGACGGCGGTCGCTGCTCTCGCGCTTCTCGCTCTGATCGGGGCCGTCGCGTGGGTCGTCGTGCGCCTGGTCGTCAACCCCATCCGCGTGGCCGCCGAGACGAGCGCGCAGCTCGCCGCCGGCGACCTCGAGGTGCGCATCCCGCAGAAGGGCGAGGATGTCATCGCGACCCTCGCCCGCTCGTTCAACGGCATGGCCGACAGCCTGCAATCCCAGATCCGGGAGCTTGCCGACCTCTCCGAGGTGCAGCAGCGCTTCGTGAGCGACGTCTCGCACGAACTGCGCACGCCCTTGACCACCATCCGCCTGGCCGGCGACATGCTCTACGACCAGCGCGGGTCGTTCTCGCCGACGGCGGGTCGCACGGCAGAGCTCCTGCACGCGCAGGTGGAACGGTTCGAGGTGCTCCTGACCGACCTGCTCGAGATCAGCCGGTACGACGCGGGCTCGGCGGAGCTCATCCGCGAGCCGACGAACCTCGTGCACCTGGCTCGCGACGCAGTGGAGAGCATGGCCTCGCTCGCGGAGAGCAACGGCTGCGTGCTCACGCTGGACGCCCCGGGCGGGCACCTCGATGCCGAGGTCGACCCACGCCGGGTGCGGCGCGTGCTGCGCAACCTCATCGGCAACGCCATCGAGCACGGCGAGCGCCGGCCGATCATCGTCTCTGTCGACTCGAACGGCGGTGCGGTCGCCATCGGCGTGCGGGACTACGGTGTCGGCATGTCGGCATGTCGGCGGAGGACGCGTCGCACGTCTTCGACCGGTTCTGGCGCGCCGACCCGTCGCGCCAGCGCACCATCGGCGGAACCGGACTCGGCCTGGCGATCGCCCTCGAAGACGCCCGCGCCCACGGTGGCAGGCTCGAGGTCTGGAGCGAGCTCGGACTCGGCTCCAACTTCCGGCTCACCGTGCCGCGCGTGGTCGGCGGCACCATCCAGGAGTCGCCATTGCCGCTCGTTCCCGCCGATACGGAGCACCCCGAGCTGCTGGATGCGAGCCGACTGCGGGAGGTGCCCCGTGCCTAGCCGACGCCGATTGCGCCTCGCGGTCGCCGCGGCGACCCTGCTGGCCCTGCTCACGGGATGCGCGTCCATCCCGCAGTCGGGGTCCGTGCACGCCGCGCCGCCGCAGAACGCCGATGACGGGCTCGAGCTCGACATCCTCGCGCGCGACCCCCAGGCGGGAGCCTCGCAGGCGGAGATCCTGCTGGGCTTCATCGATGCCGCGGCGAGTCCCCAGAGCGACTGGGAGACGGCGCGCAAGTACCTCACCAGCGCGTGGTCGGACCAGTGGAACCCGCGCGAGGGCGCCACCGTGGATCGCAGCGCCGACCGGATCTACGCCTCCACGGGCGAACTCTCCATGTCGCTGCAGGTGACACCCCTTGCCGATGTCTCGACGCACGGTCAGTACGCCGAGTCTGACTCCTCGGCGCCGAGCACGCTGGACTACGAGTTCCAGAAGGTCAAGGGGCAGTGGCGCATCAGCAAGGCCCCGCAGGGCATCGTCATCGACCGGCCCACCTTCCAGCTGGTCTTCGGCGCGTATCCGCTGTACTTCTTCGACCCGTCGTTCAGCTACCTCGTGCCCGACCTGCGCTACTTCCCGCGCACGCTCTCGACGCCGGCGCAGGTGACCAGGGAACTGCTCGCCGGACCGAGCCCGTGGCTTGCGGGAGCGGTGGTCTCCGCGTTCCCCGAGGGCACCTCGCTCACCTCCGACAGCGTGCAGGTGGTCTCCCGCACCGCGAGGGTCGACCTGAACGCCGAGGCGTTGAAGGCGGATGCGGGCACGCTCGTGCGCATGAAGCAGCAACTCACCGAGAGCCTCGTCGGCAGCGTCTCCACGGTCGGATCGGTGGCCATCTCGGTCAACCAGATCGACCAGGAGGTGCCCGACTCCTCGGTCAACGCGGCCACGACCGATCCGGCCATCGATTCGCGCGCGCTCGTGCTGCGCGCGGGCGCCTTCGGCTTCCTCGCCCCGACCGGCGACACGATCGACCCCATTGCGGGCATCTCCGAGACGGTTGCCGCCCTTGCACCGAGTGCCGTCACCCTGGGTCCAGGGCAGTCGGCCGCCGCGGTGCTCTCCCCGGCAGGGGTCGCACTCGTGCGGGCGGGCAATCCGGCCGTGCCCCTCGATGACCGGCCGAACCTCATCGCCCCGTCCGTCGACGGCTTCGGCGTGGTCTGGAGCGTGCCTGCCGATGCTCCGGGCGCCATGAAGGCCTACGCGCCCGACGGATCCGCGAACGCCGTCGCGACGAGCTGGCCGGATGCCACGCGCATCATCGCGTTCCGCCTCTCGCGCGACGGCACCCGGTTGATCGCCCTGATCGACACGGGCGCCGGCAGCCGTCTGGTCGCCGCCGCCATCGTGCGCGGCGACGGGGACAAGCGGCAGGTCCCGCTGAAGCTCGGGCCGCCCCTCACCCTCGCCAACGTCGCCGGCAGCCCGCGCGACATCGCATGGGTCGACGAGTCGACCGTGGTGTCGCTGACCGCGGTGGGCGATGGATCCACGACCATCGTCACCCAGCAGGTGGGGGGCCCCAGCGACCTGCTCGACGGCAATTCCGGTGCGACGGCGATCGGCAGTGGCACCTCGGTTCGCGACCTGCGACTGCTTGGCGGCGACGGCTGGCTGCAACAGCGTCGCGGCATCGGCTGGCAGCCGCGTATCGACGGCGTCGTGCTGCTGGCCACGCAGCAGGGCCTCTGAGCGCTCCTTCACATCCCGTCCGCCTCGCGCATTAGTTCATGCCGGCGTCGCCGTTGCCGTTGTCACAGCGCCTGCTCGCCGAGGCTGGGGCGATGCGGTTCTCGTTCGACCTTGCCGGCGCGCTCGCCGATGCCGGTGCGCTGCTGCTTCCCGTGCGCTGCGCCGGATGCGGCCGAGCCGGCCGTTCGCTCTGTCGCGCCTGCCGTTCCACACTGGCGGATGCCGTGCACCGCGCCCGTCGCGGGGAGCTCGAGGTGTGGTGCGCGCTGGACTACGCGGGCGCCGCGCGCAACGCCATCGCGGCGTTCAAGGACGGCGGCCGCGTCGACCTGGCCCGTCCGCTCGCCCGGGCGCTGCGCGACGCCATCCTGGCGGCGCTCGCCGACACCGCCTCCACCGGGGTGGAGCTCGTGAGCATCCCCTCGTCGGCGCGCTCCTGGCGCCGCCGTGGTTACCGGCCCGTGGACATGCTGGTGCGGCGTGCCGGCTTCCGGGCACCGCGAGTGCTGCGTCATCGGGTGCGGCGGCGCGATCAGGTCGGCCTCGGACGAGCCCAGCGCATGCGCAACGTCGCCGGAACGCTCGGGATGCGCCGCGGCATCCGGAGCCTGGAGGGGCGCAGGTTCCTTCTCGTCGACGACATCGTGACCACCGGCTCGACGCTGCTCGAGGCCGCTCGAGTACTGCGCGAGGCGGGAGCGGAGGTGATCGGGGCAGCCGTCGTCGCCGACACGCGGCGGTGGAGTGAACGCTCAGCAGACGCATGAGGACCCCGAAGCAAACAACAGGTGACATCTCACCGAGGCCGGTCTACGGTGGCAGGAAAGGCGTCGAAGACCACCCTGACTCTCTCGACGGGTGGCACGTTCGGAATCGGGAGGTCGACATGGAGTTGAACATCGTCGGACGGAACGCGGGCATCACGGATCGTTTCCGCGAGTACGCGACCGAGAAGGCCGATAAGGTCTCCCAGCTGGCCGACAAGGCACTCGCCCTGGAGGTCAAGGTCTGCCGTCACCACGACACGAACGGTGCGAACGGCAACGACCGCGTGGAGCTCACGCTCATCGGCAAAGGGCCGGTGGTGCGGGCGGAGGCCGATGGGTCGGACAAGTACGCCGCGTTCGACATCGCGTTCGGAAAGCTGATCGAGCGGGTGCGCCGGGCGAAGGACAAGCGCAAGCTGCACCGGGGCGGAAGTCACCGGCCGTCGTCGGTGCGCGAGGAGGGATCGAACGCCTTCGCGGGCGTCGGCATCCAGCCGGCCGACGTCGAGGTGATCGAGCGGGTGCGCACCGGTTCCATCCCCGTGGTGGAGCCCGAGCCCGACGACGCCGAGAGCGAGTACGACTACAGTCCCGTCGTCATCCGCCGCAAGACGTTCGCTTCGCTTCCGATGACGATCGACGATGCGCTCTACAACATGGAGCTCGTCGGGCACGACTTCTACCTCTACCTCGACGCCGAGACCGGTCGTCCGAGCGTCGTCTACCGTCGCAAGGGCTGGGACTACGGCGTGATCGGCCTCGAGGAGGCGGAGCGGGCGGAATCCGCGGCCGCTTCCTGAGGCGCAGCCGGGCGTCCACTCGTCCACGCGGGTTGCCAGCCCTGCGGGAACTAGCATTGGTATGGTTGCCGCTTGGGTCGGTGACCCGCGTGCCCGAGTGGGCGCGAGGCGCGCATCGCGCCTGATGACGAACCTGGAGTGCATTCGTGGCCTCAATCCTGGAAAAGGTCCTTCGCGTCGGGGAGGGCCGTGTCCTTCGCCGCCTGGAGAACTACGCGAAAGCGATCAACGCCCTCGAAGACGACTTCACCGCCCTCAGTGACGAGGAACTGAAGCACGAGACGGTGGAGTTCCGCGAGCGCTACTCGAACGGCGAATCCCTCGACGACCTGCTGCCCGAGGCGTTCGCCGCCGTGCGCGAGGCCAGTCGGCGCACGCTCGGACTGCGCCACTTCGACGTGCAGCTCATGGGCGGCGCCGCCCTGCACCTCGGCAACATCGCCGAGATGAAGACCGGCGAGGGCAAGACCCTGGTGGCCACGACGGCGGCCTACCTGAACGCCATCACCAGCCGCGGCGTGCACGTGATCACGGTCAATGACTTCCTCGCGAGCTACCAGTCTGAGCTGATGGGCCGCGTCTACCGCGCGCTCGGCATGAGCACCGGCTGCATCGTCTCGGGTCAGACGCCCGAGGAGCGCCGTGAGCAGTACGCCGCAGACATCACGTATGGAACGAACAACGAGTTCGGATTCGACTACCTGCGCGACAACATGGCGTGGCAGGCCTCCGACATGGTGCAGCGCGGCCACTACTTCGCCATCGTCGACGAGGTCGACTCGATCCTCATCGACGAGGCCCGTACTCCGCTCATCATCTCCGGCCCGGCATCCGGCGAGGCCAACCGCTGGTTCACCGAGTTCGCAAGCCTGGCCAAGCGCCTCACGCCCGGCGAGGACTACGAGGTCGACGAGAAGAAGCGCACCGTGGGCGTGCTCGAGCCCGGTATCGAGAAGGTCGAGGACTACCTCGGCATCGACAACCTCTACGAGTCGGCGAACACGCCGCTCATTTCGTTCCTGAACAACGCCATCAAGGCCAACGCCCTCTTCAAGCGCGACAAGGACTACGTCGTGATGAACGGCGAGGTGCTCATCGTCGACGAACACACCGGCCGCATCCTGATGGGCCGCCGCTACAACGAGGGCATCCACCAGGCCATCGAGGCGAAGGAGGGCGTTGCGGTCAAGGCTGAGAACCAGACCCTGGCCACCGTGACCCTGCAGAACTACTTCCGCCTCTACAGCAAGCTCTCGGGCATGACGGGTACCGCCGAGACCGAGGCGGCCGAGTTCATGTCGACCTACAAGCTCGGCGTCGTGCCCATCCCCACCAACCGGCCGATGGTGCGCGTCGACCAGTCCGACCTCGTCTACAAGAACGAGGAGGTCAAGTTCGCGCAGGTCGTCGAAGACATCGTCGAGCGCCACGCGAAGGGCCAGCCCGTTCTCGTGGGCACCACGAGCGTCGAGAAGAGCGAGTACCTCTCGCGCCTCCTGGCGAAGAAGGGCGTGCGGCACGAGGTGCTGAACGCCAAGAACCACGCACGCGAGGCCGCGATCGTCGCCCAGGCCGGCCGTCACGGTGCGGTCACGGTCGCCACCAACATGGCCGGCCGCGGAACCGACATCATGCTCGGCGGAAACGCCGAGTTCCTGGCCGTCTCCGAGATGAATGCTGCGGGCCTGAGCCCTGTCGACACTCCGGAGGAGTATGAGGCCCGCTGGGACGAGGTCTTCGAGCGGGTCAAGGGCGACGTTGCCGTCGAGGCCGAGAAGGTGCTCGAGGCGGGCGGGCTCTACGTGCTCGGTACCGAGCGCCACGAGTCGCGCCGTATCGACAATCAGCTCCGCGGCCGCTCCGGACGCCAGGGCGATCCCGGCGAGAGCCGGTTCTACCTCTCGCTCACCGACGACCTGATGCGCCTGTTCAACGCCGGTGCCGCCGAGGCGCTCATGTCGCGCGGTGTGCCGGACGACGTGGCGATCGAGTCGAAGGTCGTCAGCCGTGCCATCCGCAGCGCCCAGTCGCAGGTGGAGGCGCGCAACGCCGAGGTGCGCAAGAACGTTCTGAAGTACGACGACGTGCTGAACCGCCAGCGCGAGGCGATCTACAGCGACCGCCGTCACATCCTCGAGGGTGATGACCTGCACGAGCGCACCCAGAAGTTCCTCGAGTCGGTGATCGACGAGATCATCGATGCGCACACGAGCGAGAGCTCGGGGGATGACTGGGACTTCGACGCCCTGTGGGCCGAACTGAAGACCCTCTACCCGGTGGGCCTGACGATCGACGAGGTCGTGGCCGAGGCCGGCAGCAAGGGTCGCATCAACCGCGACTTCATGCGGCGCGAGATCCTCTCCGACGCCCGCATCGCCTACCAGCGGCGCGAGGAGCAGTTGGGCTCACCCGCCATGCGCGAACTCGAGCGCCGGGTCGTGCTCTCGGTCATCGACCGCCGCTGGCGCGAGCACCTCTACGAGATGGACTACCTCAAGGACGGCATCGGCCTGCGGGCGATGGCCCAGCGCGACCCCCTCGTGGAGTACCAGCGCGAGGGTTACGCCATGTTCCAGCAGATGATGGGGCAGATCCGGGAGGAGACCGTCGGCTTCCTGTTCAACCTCGAGGTCGAGGTCGGCGGCGGTGGCGAGGTCGACGCGCCGGTCGTTGCGGCGAAGGGGCTGGACCGCTCCGGCTCCGGCGATGAGAAGCTCAGCTACTCAGCGCCGAGCGATGCCGGCGGCGTCGAGGTGCGCAACCAGCGCGGCCAGGTGCAGCAGGCCGCGACCGAGCGGGCACGGCGACAGGTCGCCGCCGCGCAGTCGCAGCAGGCTCCCGCGACGGGAGCCTCACGCGGTGCGTTCGGCCAGCGCGCGGATGCGCCCGAGGCGGCGCCGGTCAACCGTGCAGAGCGTCGCGCGGCCGACCGCAAGAAGGGCTGAGTCCCCTCCGCTCTCCGGGAGGGGATGGGAGAGCCCTGCCAAGGGTTCAGAGCACATGGATGGCGCAGGCGCGCCAGCGGGAGTCCAGGCCCTCCAGACGGATGGCGACGGCGCGGGAGCGACCGCGGCCGTGCACCATGACGACGGCTTCCACGGCACCGTCGCGTGGTTCGTCGATGATGATGGTGCCGATGGAGATGTTCGGCCGGCTGGGGGACTGACCGCGTAAGGACCGTGCGCGGGCGGCCAGCACGACCCTCTTGAGCAGGTGCTTGTACACGTCGTCGGTGACCCAACGCGCCAGCTGCTCGACCTCCCGGGCGCCGGCCAGCACTTCCATGACGCAACGGGTGAGGTTGGCCAGAAGCGGCCGCGGGTCGGGCAGTTCGTTGGTCGAGGTCGGCTGCGGGGCGAAGAACTCGTCGGCGGTGAGGTGCTCGGCCGCGCCCGCGGAGGGGATCGGCCACCTGGCTGTCGCATCGCTCGTCATCGCGCACTCCGCTGGTCATCGGGTGGAGCGGCCGTGACCCCCGAGAGAGGGCCGTTCCATGCGTGCGACTCAATCATGAGTTCGGCTCATCTGTCCAGCACCTGATCAGGTTGTGGATAATCGCAGCGGTCAGGGCTGCTCAGGCCCTAGCGTTCCCTCATGCGCTGGGACGAGCTGTTCGATGACCTCGAGGGCCAGCTCGAACAGGAGCTGCGCGCCGACGAGTCCGATCACCGCGTCGAAGAGGAGCGCCTGCGCCTCGGACGGCTGCTGCTGCGCGATCGCATCATGGTGCTCTCCCGCACGCCGTCCACCGGCGCGGTCCCGGCCGTGCGCTTCGAATTGCTGGGGGGAGCCACCCTGACCGTGCGCCCGACGGCATTCGGGAGGGACTGGCTGGCCGGAGACGTGCTGGACGGCTCGCCGTGGCATCCGCAGTGCGTACTGCCGCTGGCCGCGGTCGCCTCGGTCGTGCTGGATCGCAGCCAGGTGGACCCCAGCCTGGAGGCCGCCCCGAGCGACGCCCGGCTGCGGATCATCGACCGGATGGGGCTGCCCTTCGTGCTGCGCGACCTGTGTCGCCGGCGCAGCGCGGTCGAGGTGATGACGGCCGGCGGTGCCGTGCACGGAACCATCGATCGGGTCGGACGCGACCACCTCGACCTGGCCGTCCACGAGGCCGGGGTGCCGCGGCGTGATCGCGCCGTGCGGCAGTACCGGCTCGTTCCGCTGGAGCAGGTGCGTCTCGTCCGGCTCGCGGGCTGAGTTCGCGGCCCCCGCTACTCCTCGGGAGGCTGCGGCGGGCGCAGGATGCGTCCCCCCGAGAGCTCGGGGATGTTGCCGAAGTCTGAGCCCTCCCACAGCGCGATGCGGCGGGCCTCCTCGTACTGCGCCTCGATGTAGGACTCGAACACCACCCGCTCGACGCGCCAGGCGCCCGCCACGCGGATGCCGGGCAGCTCGCCGGAGCGCACGAGCGCCTCGGCCTCGTCGACGGGGATCTTGAGGATCTCGGCCACGTCGGCGAGCGTCAGAAAGCGCGCGAGCGCGTCGTCACCGGGAACGGGGGCCATGTACCCCATTATCCCCGTCGATTGTGAGCAACTCTCGCGGGCGCACGGGGTGTGGATAACTTCTGCGACCGTCACCGGATCGATGCACGATGGTGCTGAGGAGAGGTGGTCGCATGGCGAGGGCGCGCGGCGGGGGAGCACGATCGTTCTGGATCGACCCGCGCTTCCTCATCGGGATCGGCCTCGTGGTCGTGTCGGTTGTCGGCGTCTGGGCGACGATCGCGGCCTCCGACGAGACCACCGACGTGTACGCGGCGCGCACGGCGCTGACCGTCGGCGACCGCATCGACGACGGCGACCTGGTCATCGCGCACGTGCGGCTGGGCGACACGGCCGAGAAGTACCTCGGCACCAGCGCCGTCCCCGCGGAAGGCCTCGTCGTCACGCGTTCCGTGCTGGCTGGCGAACTCGTTCCCCTCACCGCCGTCGGCGAGAAGGGCGCCGAGAACCTCACCACGGTCGTCGTCGCGGTCAAGGGTGCTCTGCCCGCATCCGTCTCCGAGGGGGCGATCGTCGACCTGTGGTCCGCGCCGGCACTGGAGCAGTCCGAATTCGGTCCGCCGGCCGTGCTCGTGCCGTCGGCCTCGGTGGCACGCATCGAGCAGTCCGACGGGCTGATCGCCGACGGCCGTTCCGTGGACGTGGAACTGGTCGTGCCGCGCTCGAAGGTGGCACTCGTGCTGCAGGCCGTCGCCGGCGGCGACGCCCTCTCCGTGGTGCCGGCGGGCTGAGGCGTGGCGGCACTCGTTCTCATCATCGACCGGCACACCGAGGACCGGCTCATCGCCGACGTCATCGAGCACGGCCATCGGGTTCTCGCACGGTACGACACCGCGCGCGAGTTCATCGGGGCGACGGATGCGGCGGGCGCGGACACCGCCCTCGTGAGCGCCGCTCACGAGACCCT
The DNA here is from genome assembly GCF_037404875.1 of Rathayibacter sp. YIM 133350. Classification (NCBI taxonomy): domain Bacteria; kingdom Bacillati; phylum Actinomycetota; class Actinomycetes; order Micrococcales; family Microbacteriaceae; genus Rathayibacter; species Rathayibacter sp. YIM 133350. The sequence goes on along the minus strand of NZ_JBBELO010000011.1, from coordinate 50,561 downwards.
CACCCGTGCGCTCATCGAGGAGGCCGATGGGCGCGGGATACGGCTCCTCGTGCTGGCGGCGAACTCCTACGAGCGTCGGCACGCGGCCGAGTTGGGGCTCTACGACGTGCTCGACGCCGGTGTGCGCTGGGAGGAGATCGAGGAGGCGCTGAGCGTTCTCACCGCCCCGGCCATGTTCACCGCGTCGCAGCCGAGCTCTGCCGTGCCGGGCGTGATCGCGGTGTGGGGATCAGCAGGCGCACCCGGACGCACGGCGCTGGCCATCACGATCGCCGCCGAACTGGCTGCGGCGGGCAGGCGCGTGGTGCTCGTGGATGCCGACAGCTACGGGGGCACCGTCGCCCCCATGCTCGGCATGCTCGACGAGGCACCCGGATTCGCGGCAGCCTGCCGACTCGCCGCCGCCGACGCGCTCACCCTCGACGAACTGGATCGGGTGTGCCAGCACCATCTCTCACCCGGCGGCGAGTTCCGCGTGCTCACCGGCATCGCGCGCGCTGCGCGCTGGCCCGAACTCGGGGGAACACGCGTCTCGGCGGTGCTGCGCGCGTGCCGCTCGTGGGTCGACACCGTCGTGATCGACACGGGTTCCAGCCTCGAGAACGACGAGGAGATCTCGAGCGACCTGTTCGCACCGCGCCGCAACGCCGCGACGCTCGCCGCCCTGGAGGCCGCCGACAGGGTCGTCGCCGTCGCCGCAGCCGATCCCATCGGCCTGCCCCGCTTTCTGCGGGCCTACGGAGACCTGCTCGAGGTGGTCGGTGCGACACCGGTGGACGTCATCGTGAATCGGGTGCGCGCGAGCGCCGTGGGCATGGATCCCGTCGGCCAGGTGCGCACGACCCTGCGCCGATTCGGTGGGATCGAGCCGGTGTGTCTGGTGCCGGAGGATCAGCGCGGCTTCGACGCCGCCGTGCTGGCCGGCCGCACGCTGCGGGAGGAGGCTGCGAAGTCGCCCGCCCGCGCCGCTCTGGTTCGGTACGTCGCCGAGGCGCTGCTGCCGCCTTCGGTTCCGCTCAGCCGGCGCTCGCGGCGCCGCGGAGCCACCCGGCCCGCGCGCGAGTCGGTCTCCGTGGGCTGACGCGACCCGACACCGCCGCCGCGCCCACCCGCCGCGCCGGACGATACGCTGGGGGACGTGTCGACGCTCAGTGATCTCGTTCTCGCTCAGGGCCGCAGCTCCCAGCCCGACGTCGACTGGCTGCATATGCTCGTCGCCGACGGCCAGCTCATCGCGGACCTCGCCTTCGCCGACATCGTGCTCTGGGTGCCCGCAGACGAGGGCAGCTTCGTCGCGGTCGCGCACGCCCGCCCGTCGAGTGCTGCGACGCTGTTCTACCGTGACTTCGTGGGCCAGCAGATCCGGCCGGAGTGGCTCGCCCAGGTCGACGAGGCCTTCCAGACGGCGTCGATCGTGGACTCCCACGCCCCGGCCTGGTACGAGGAGACGCCGACCCGAGTGCGTGCGGTCCCTGTCATGCGCCGACTCTCGGCCAGTGGCCCGCAGGTCACTGCCACTCCCATCGCCGTGCTGACCCGGCACACGAATCTCAGCGAGACCCGCGCCGCCAGCCGGCAGGAGCTCACCTTCAACGAGTGCGCGAACGACCTGTTCGAGATGATCGCATCGGGAGACTTCCCAGACCAGGGCGCCCCCACGGGACCACGCCGGGGCGCGCCGCGCGCATCCGATGGCCTCATCCGCCTGGATGTGGACGGCATCACCACCTTCGCCAGCCCGAACGCGCTCTCGGCCTTCAACCGGATGGGCTTCGCCGACGAGCTCGAGGGCGTCTCACTCGCCGAGGTGACGACGACGCTGCTCACCGGCAATCTCGTCGTGGACGAGTCGCTTCCCCTCGTCGTGACGGGACGCGCTCCCTGGCGCACCGATATCGAGGCCCGCGGGGTGACGGTCTCATTGCGCGCGATCCCCATCCGCAACCACGGTGAACGCGTGGGGGCCATCGTGCTGTGCCGTGACGTGACCGAGCAGCGCCACCAGGAGCGTGAGCTGATCACGAAGGATGCCACCATCCGCGAGATCCATCACCGGGTCAAGAACAACCTGCAGACCGTGGCGTCGTTGCTGCGCATCCAGGCGCGCCGCACCCACTCCGAGGAGGCCCGTGAGGCGCTGACCCAGGCGATGCGTCGCGTCGCCGCGATCGCTGTCGTCCACGACACGCTCTCAGAGGGACTGGCGCAGAGCGTGGACTTCGACGCCGTCTTCGACCGGGTGCTCATGCTCATCGCAGAGGTCGCCTCCAGCCACAACACCACGGTGCACCCCAAGTCCGAGGGCAGCTTCGGCGTGCTTCCGAGTGAGTACGCGACCCCGTTGGCCCTTGCACTGACGGAACTCGTCACGAACGCCGTTGAGCACGGGCTCGCGGGTCAGGAGGGCGACGTCGAGATCACCGCGACGCGCACCGACGACACGCTCAGCGTCAAGGTGCGCGACACCGGCTCTGGCCTTCCCGAGGGCAAGGTGGGATCGGGTCTCGGCACCCAGATCGTGCGCACGCTCATCCAGGGGGAACTGAGCGGAACCATCGACTGGCACACGATCCTCGGCAGCGGAACCGAGGTCACCATCGAGATTCCGCTGCGCTGGCTCGCCCCCGTCTCCGAGAGCTGAGCGAGGGGACGTGACATGAACAGGGTGGGCGGAGCGTGATAGCGGTGCCCCAGACCCTGTTGTCGGGTGTCATGCTGCCTCTTCACTACCTTGAGAGGTCGCAGCGGCCGGGAACGTTCGTGGTGAGCGAGATCAGTGTCGAGGGAGCCGGTGTTCGCGTTGTCGATGTAGCTTCCAGGGAACACGATTTTCCCGTCGACATCGACGCGGGAGAACTTTTCGAGGCTCTAGCCCCTTCGGTGCCGCGGTTGTCGCCACCGCGATCGGCCGACGAAATCAGCCGCGGTCCGGGACTATGGGAAGTGGACGTTTGGTCCAGTTGGACGATGCTTCACTATGCGCTTTGCATCGCAGAATCGCGTTTGCGGGAATTCGATCCCCCGGTCGCTATCGTGAGCGTCCGTCGATACCAAGAGCGGGCGATGATCCTGCTCACCGACGAAACGCGTATGGGGGTGTACACGCAGCCGTTGAACACCACAGCTATCGATACCGGGTTCGACGCTGGTTTCGCTTTCATGACTCGGTCATCGGAGGTGACATGGGTGTAGACGGCTTGAGATCGCAGCGCCAAATGAGGCCAACCGACGACAATCCGCTGCGGCCCTGGTTTCTTCCGCGCTGCCCGGAAACGTGCGTGGTTTCGGACTATGGCGCGAGCAGCTGAGTCGTCGTCTCCATGAGCTCAAGGAGAGTCTTCAGTGCGACGCTCACATTCGCATCCTCACCGTGACATGACGAACGCCCGCCTCGAACGAGGCGAGCGTTCGGTGATTCAGGAGGCGCGGCGGGCGCGCGCGGCGCGGCGCTTGAGGGCGCGGCGCTCGTCTTCGGAGAGGCCTCCCCAGACGCCCGAGTCCTGGCCGGTCTCGAGGGCGTACTGCAGGCAGATCTCGGTGACGCTGCAACGGGCGCAGACGGACTTGGCCTTCTCGATCTGGTCGACGGCCGGACCGGTGTTTCCCACGGGGAAGAAGAGTTCGGGGTCGGCAGTGAGGCAGGCGGCCTTGTCGCGCCAATCCATGGGGGTGCTCCTTTGTTGCAGTGGTGCATGGCCGATAACGGCGAGAAATGCAGCGGGGTGAAGGTCAAGCAGCAGGAAGTAAGCTCAAGAGAGCGCAGCTCACGTCCCTGTGAGCAAAACTTGACCTCGACAATGGTCGCATAGCAGGTGCGTTGGTTCAATAGTTTTGTATGGGATAACGCTGTGAGTGATGGGCCTGTTCGGGGGGCAACCGACGTGAGCGACGCACCCGTCCCCAACCGTGTCCTCGTGTGGGTGCTGCGCATCGTGCTGGTCGCAGAGGCCGTGCTGGTCGTGGGCGTCGCGGTGTGGTTCCTCATGGAGTTGCTGACGGCGACGCCAGCCTCGTTCGCGAGCGCCGTCGCGATCTTCGTGATCCTCGTCATCGCCGCCGTCTTCGTGTGCGCGATCGCCGTCGGCGCAGCCCGAGGAGCCTCGTGGATCCGCGGCGCCGCCTTCACCTGGCAGCTCATCCAGCTCGCGATCGCCGTCGGGGCGTTCCAGGGGCTCTACGCTCAGCCCGCCATCGGCTGGGCGCTGATCGTGCCTTCCGTGCTCGTCATGGTGCTGCTGGTTCTGCCGACGGTGCGCGTCGCATTCGCCCCCGCCCCGTCGGTCGCCGACGAGGGCTGAGGCGAGCGAACGCTCAGTCCAGCCCGAGCTTGCGGCGCAGCATCGCGACGTGGCCGGTGGCCTTGGCGTTGTAGAACGCCAACCGGATGCTGCCTGTCGGGTCGATCACGAAGGTCGAGCGCAGCGTGCCGGTGAGCACGCGGCCGTAGCTGTTCTTCTCGCCCCAGGTGCCGTAGGCGCGGTGGGTGTCGAGGGACTCGTCGGAGAGCAGAGGGAAGGTGATGTGCTCCTGCTCCCGGAAGCGTCGCAGCACCTCGGGCGAATCCTTGCTGACGCCGATCACGCGGTAGCCTGCGCCCGCGAGCGAGGCGAGATTGTCGCGGAAGTCGCACGCCTGGGTCGTGCATCCCGGGGTCATGGCCTGCGGATAGAAGTACAGGATGACCGATTCGCCCGCGAAGTCCGTGAGCGAGACGCGCCCGCCGTCGTCACTCTCGAGGGTGAATGCGGGGGCGGTGTCGCCCGGTTCCAGGCGCAGGGTCTCGTCGGTCATGCTCCCCAGCCTAGGAGCACTCGCCGCCCAGCACTCGCCGCCCACTGGCCGCGTCTCAGTACGTCGGGCGCTCCGAGAAGGTCTGCAGCAGCCGCTGCAGGGAGTCGAGCCGTGCGGGCCCGCTCTCGCCGAGTTCACCGGCCTCGACCGCCTCGATGATGGCGCAGTCGGGGGCGTCCGCCAGGTGGGTGCAGCCGCGCGGGCAGTTCTCGGCGACGACGGCGAGGTCGCCGAAGGCCTTGAGGATGTTGTCGGGGTCGACGTGACCGAGTCCGAAGGAACGCACCCCCGGGGTGTCGATGACCCAGCCGTCGCCGAGCGGAGTGTCCAGGCGCAGCGAGATGGTCGACGAGGAGGTGTGCCGGCCGCGACCCGTGACGGCGTTCACGACGCCGATGGCGCGGTCGGCTCCCGGCACGAGGGCGTTCACGAGTGTGGACTTGCCGACGCCGGAGTGACCGACGAACACCGTGTCGTGCCCGACGAGCGCTGCGGTGATCTCCTCGAGCGGGATCTCTCCCTTGCGCGAGGTGAAGACACGCAGGTCGAGGCCGGCGAAGTTCGCCAGGAACGCGGACGGATCGGCGATGTCGGTCTTGGTCACGCAGAGCATCGGAGTGATGCCGGCGTCGAAGGCCGCCACGAGGTACCGGTCAACGAGCCGGATGCGGGGCTCGGGGTTGGCGGCGGCCACCACGATGAGCATCTGGTCGGCGTTTGCGACCACGACCCGCTCGACCTCGTCGGTGTCATCGGCGCTGCGGCGCAGCAGCGTCGTGCGTTCCCGGATGCGCACGATGCGCGAGAGGCTGCCCTCATCACCCGAGGCATCGCCGACGATGTCGACCCGGTCCCCGGTCACGATGGCCTGCTTGCGCAGTTCACGGGCGCGGGTGGCCGTCACCTCGCGCTCCTCGGGCGTTCCCTCGGCCACCAGCACGGTGTAACGCCCCCGGTCGACGCCGAGCACGCGGGCGATGAGGGCCTCGCGATGTTCCGGACGCACCTTCGTGCGCGGTCGGTTGCCCTTGGGATTGGGGCGCACCCGCACGTCGGCCTCGTCGAACTCCGGCTCGTCCTCGTCGTCGTCGCTCTCCCACCAGCTCATAGGCCGAGTTGGAGCGGGTCGATCGACGGGCTGATGCGGGGGGACAGCATCCCGTGCCAGAGCTGGGGGAACTGGGGGAGGGTCTTGGCGGTCGTGCCGATGTCGTGCACGTCGACACCGGGTACCGCAAGGCCGATGATCGCGCCGGTGGTCGCCATCCGGTGATCGGCGTAGCTGCGCCAGACGCCTGCGTGAAGCGGTGCGGGCTGTATCTGCAGGCCGTCGTCGAGCTCGGTCACGCTGCCGCCGAGGCCGTTGATCTCGGCCGCGAGCGCCGCCAGCCGGTCCGTCTCGTGGTGGCGGATGTGACCGATGCCGGTGAAGGTGCTCGGGCCCTCGGCGAGGGCGGCGAGGGCCACGAGGTTCGGCACCAGTTCGCCTGCCGTTGAGAGGTCGAGCTCGACCCCTGTGATGCGTCCGGTTCCCGAGACGATGACCGTGTCGCCGTCGCGCTCCACGCGGGCGCCGAACAACGGCAGCAGCCTCAGCAGGTCGTCTCCGACCTGGGTCGTGGTCGCCGGCCAACCGGGGATGCGCACGGTGCCGCCGGCCACGAGCGCCGCCGCGAGGAAGGGCGCCGCGTTGGAGAGGTCGGGTTCGATGGCCACGTCGCGACCCTCGATGACGGATGGGGCCACCCGCCAGAAGCCGGGCTCGGGCTGACCGACCTCGACTCCGCGGGCGGCGAGCGTCGCGACCGTCATGTCGATGTGCGGCTGGCTCGGAAGGCGTTCGCCGCTGTGGCGCAGTTCCAGCCCATCTTCGAAGCGGGCGGCGGCGAGCAGGAGTCCTGACACGAATTGGCTCGAGGCGGAGGCGTCGATCTCGAGCGCGCCGCCGCGGATGGTGCCGGTGCCGTGAACGGTGAAGGGGAGGGTTCCGCGGCCGTTGTCGTCGACGTCGACGCCGGCGGCGCGCAGGGAGGAGATGGTCGTGGCCATGGGACGGCGCCGCGCGCCCTCGTCGCCGTCGAAGGTCGTCGGTCCCAGTGCGAGCCCGGCCACCGGCGGGAGGAAGCGCATGACCGTGCCGGCCAGGCCGCAGTCGATGGTGGTGGAGCCGGTCAGCTCAGCCGGGGTGACGAGCAGGTCGGGGCCGTAGGAACCGGAGCCGGCGACCTCGTCGATGCGCGTTCCGAGGGAGCGCAGCGCCTGCACCATGAGGGCGGTGTCGCGTGAGTGCAGGGGGGAGCGCAGGCGTGACGGGGAGGCCGCGAGGGCCGAGAGGACGAGTTCGCGATTGGTCAGCGACTTCGAGCCGGGAAGCTGCACCACCGTGTCGATCGGAGCGCCGGCCGTCGGGGCCGCCCACAGCTCATCGCCGCCCTCGGGGCTCCGGTCGCCGTACGGATCGAAGTCCGGTGCGGAATATCGCGAGATCAGCATCGGTTATCACGATAGCCGGTGCACAACTACGAAGGGAGGCCGTCATGGTCGCAGCAGCGCTGACCCGACCCACGCCACCCCTCACATCCGCGCCATGGGAGACGCGGCGGATGCCCGCGTACCGTACTGCGGTCACAGCGCCACCCGTGCTCTCCCTGTCCGAGAGCCTAGGATTACCGGTGATGAACCGGGAAACTGACGACGCAGATCTGGGCCCTCTCTTCGAGCAGCAGGCGCTGCCGTTCATGGACCAGCTGTACGCGGCCGCCATGCGCATGACGAAGAATCCCGCCGACGCGGCGGACCTCGTGCAGGAGACCTTCGTGAAGGCGTTCGCCGCCTTCCGGCAGTTCGAGCAGGGCACCAACCTCAAGGCGTGGCTCTACCGCATCCTGACCAACACGTACATCAACACCTACCGCAAGAAGCAGCGGGAGCCCTACCAGGGCACCATCGACGAGCTCGAGGACTGGCAACTCGGCGGCGCCGTCTCGACGACCGCCATGTCGAGCCGCTCCGCGGAGGCCGAGGCCATCGACCACCTACCCGACAGCGCGGTCAAGGATGCGCTCCAGGCCATTCCCGAAGACTTTCGCCTCGCCGTCTACCTCGCTGATGTCGAGGGCTTCGCCTACCAGGAGATCGCCGACATCATGAAGACCCCCATCGGCACCGTGATGAGCCGTCTGCATCGTGGCAGACGGATGCTTCGCGAATCACTCGCCGAATACGCCGCGGAGCAGGGCATCGGACTTGCCGCTGCCCCCGCTGAACCCAGGAGCAGGAAATGACCGACTGCGGTTGTGACAAAGCACGTGCGGAACTCGAGGAGTACCTGCACAACGAGTTGTGCCGTGAAGACGCCCAGGACATTCGTGAGCACCTCGAGCACTGCCCCGATTGCACGAACGAACACCACGTCGGAGCGGTGCTGACGGTCGCGGTGCAACGCGCCTGCCGCGAGATCGCCCCCGAGGAACTGCGCGTGCAGGTGCTCTCCTCCATCCGCGAGTACCAGGCAACGCACTGATCTCGGCAGCTGGCTGACTATTCGCCAGCTGCTGACTAACTCGGTTAGCATTGCAGGGTGAGCCACCCCTCATCCACCCCAGCCCCCGCATCCGTGGAGCACGGCAGTGAGCCGCACGAGCACCTGCGGCGGCGCCCGCCGCGTGTTCCCCGCTGGCTGCGGGTGCTCCTTCCCGCGGTGCTCATCCTCATCTGGTTCGCCCTCTTCGGCGCCGGAGGGGCATCCTTCGGCGGTCTGAGCGACGTCGTCGAGAACGACCAGTCACAGTTCCTGCCGGCGGATGCCGAGGCAACGCGGGTGCAGAACCTGCAGTCGGACTTCCGCACGGGAGACACGATCCCGGCCATCGTGGTGTACGCCCGCGACGGCGGGCTGAGCCAGGCCGACACCGCAGCGATCGACGCGGACGCCACGGCGTTCCAGGCGGTGGATGGGGTGGCCGACGACGGCGTCTCGCCCGCGGTCACGAGCGAGGACGGCGCGGCCGCAGAGGTCTTCGTGCAGATCGAGAGCGGCGCCGAGGTGAAGACCGTCGTCGACGACCTGCGGCAACGGGTGGCCGAGACGGAGGGCGACGGCCTGACGGCGGCCGTCACCGGTCCGGCCGGCTTCACGGCGGATCTCTCCAACGCCTTCGGAGGCATCGACGGCATCCTGCTCGGGGTCGCCCTGGGCGCCGTCTTCCTCATCCTCATCGCGGTCTACCGTTCACCGCTGCTGCCGATCATCGTGCTCGGAACGAGCATGAGCGCGCTCTGCGCCGCCGTTCTCGTCGTCGTCGCGCTCGCCAGGGCCGACGTTCTCGTGATCAACGGCCAGACGCAGGGCATCCTCTTCATCCTGGTGATCGGCGCTGCGACGGACTACTCGCTGCTCTACATCGCCCGGTTCCGCGAGGCGCTGCATGCCGTCGAGGGCAAGTGGGCCGCGACGCTGGCCGCCCTCAAGGGCGCGTGGGAGCCGATCCTGGCCTCGGGCGGCACGGTCATCGCCGGCCTGCTGATGCTGCTCGTGAGCGAACTGAACTCGAACAAGATCCTCGGGCCGGTGGCCGCGATCGGCATCGTCTTCTCGTTGCTCGCGGCGCTGACCCTGCTTCCGGCGCTCCTGCTCTGGGCAGGCCGGGTCGCCTTCTGGCCGGTGCGTCCGCGGGTCGGCGCCCACACCGCCCCCGACGATGTCGTCGGCCGCCGCGGCCTGTGGCCCGCCGTCGCCCGATTCGTCTCCGGCCGCAGCCGGCTGGTCTGGATCGGCTGCGTCGTCCTTCTCGGCGTGCTCGCCCTCGGGCTGACGCAGCTGAAGGCCGACGGCGTTCCGGCGAGCGACTTCGTGCTCGGGCAGTCCCAGGCCCGCGACGGGCAGAAGCTGCTCGGCGAGCACTTCCCGGCCGGGTCGGGAACGCCAGCGGTCATCATCGCGCCGAAGGACGACCTGCAGGATGTGGCGGACGCCGCCCTCGGGGTCGAGGGCGTCGAGTCGGTTGCGGTGGCGTCCTCAGACTCCCCGGCCGGATCCCTCCCGGTCACGGAGGACGGCATCCAGCCGCTCGGTCCGCCGGGCGCGCCGGCAGGGGAGCCCACGGTCGTCGACGGCAACGTCGAACTGACCGCGACGCTCGCCTACGCGAGCGACTCGGATGCCGCGGAAGAGGTGGTGCGCGCGCTGCGGTCGCAGTTCGCGGGCGCTTCCGACGAGGTGCTCGTCGGCGGTCCGACGGCCGTGGCCCTCGACACCAAGACGGCGTCCATCCACGACCGGAACCTGATCATCCCCCTCGTGCTGGCGGTGATCCTCGTCATCCTCATGCTTCTGCTGCGGGCGATCGTGGCGCCGTTGCTGCTCATCGGCACGGTCGTGCTCTCGTTCGCGGCCGCGCTCGGGGTCTCGGCGGTGGTGTTCAACGAGGTGTTCCGATTCCCCGGGGCGGACCCCGTCGTGCCGCTCTTCGGCTTCATCTTCCTCGTGGCGCTCGGCGTGGACTACAACATCTTCCTCATGACGCGGGTGCGGGAGGAGAGCGCGGCCCACGGCGCCCGGGACGGCGTGCTGCGCGGGCTCGTCGTCACGGGAGGCGTCATCACCTCGGCCGGGCTCGTGCTCGCCGCCACGTTCGCCGCCCTGGGGGTGCTGCCGATCCTCTTCCTCGCGCAGATCTCGTTCATCGTCGCCTTCGGCGTGCTGATCGACACCTTCCTGGTGCGCTCGCTGCTCGTACCGGCGCTCGCCTACGACATCGGCGCGCCGATCTGGTGGCCGTCGAAGCTTCGGAGAGGCCTCAGCCTCAACCGATCGTGAGGGCGCTCCGGATGATCTCGGCCTGCTCGGCGGCGTGCCGCTTCGACGAGCCGGCGGCGGGGGAGGCGGATGCCGGCCGCGAGATGACGCCGACCGGGCGCGGGCCCAGCTTGCTCGTCTCGAGGATGAAGTACGGCCAGGCGCCCTGGTTCTCGGGCTCGTCCTGCACCCAGTAGAGCTCCGCGTTCGGGTACTGGTCGGCGGCGGCCTTCAGCTCCGCACCGGGCAGCGGGTAGAACTGCTCGACGCGCACGAGGGCGACCTCGGGGTTCGGGTTCTTCTCGAGCTCGCTGCGCAGGTCGTAGTAGATCTTTCCCGCCAGGAACAGCACGCGCTTGACCGCGGCCTTGTCGGTGATGCGCGCGTCGTCGATGACCGGCTCGAACTTGCCGTTCGTGAAGTCGGCGACCTCGCTCGTGGCACCGCGCAGGCGCAGCATCGACTTCGGCGTGAAGACGACGAGCGGACGACGTGGGCGCTGGTAGGCCTGGCGACGCAGCAGGTGGAAGTACGACGCGGGCGTCGAGGGGCGGGCGACGGTCATGTTGTTCTCGGCGCACAGCTGCAGGAAGCGCTCGATGCGTGCAGAGGAGTGGTCGGGCCCCTGGCCCTCGTAGCCGTGCGGCAGCAGCAGCACGACGCTCGAGCGCTGGCCCCACTTCTGCTCGGCAGAGGAGATGAACTCGTCGACGATGGTCTGCGCCCCGTTGACGAAGTCGCCGAACTGGGCCTCCCAGAGCACGAGGGCGTCCGCCCGCTCGACGGAGTAGCCGTATTCGAAGCCCATGGCCGCGTACTCGCTGAGCAGCGAGTCGTAGATCCAGAAGCGCGCCTGGCTGTCGGAGAGGTTGGCCAGAGGCAGCCACTCCTGCCCGTTGACGCGGTCGTGGAGCACGGCGTGGCGCTGCACGAAGGTGCCGCGCCGGGCATCCTGACCCGCGAACCGCACCGGCGTGCCCTCGACGAGAAGGGAACCGAGGGCGAGCAGTTCGCCGAAGCCCCAGTCGATGCCGCCGTTGCGGCTCATCTCGGCACGCTTGGCGAGCAGTTGGCCGAGCTTGTTGTGCACCGTGAAACCGGCCGGCTTGTTGTTGAAGGCATCGCCGATGAGGTGCACGACGCGCTCGGAGACGCCCGTGGTGTCTGGCTCGCCCGCGGCATCGCCGGAGTCGGACTCGATGGCCGGTATCGAGGAGGTCTGGGCGGCGTGCGTCTCCAGGAAGGCGCGCTCGAGGCGGTCCTGGAAGTCGGCGTGCGCCTGCTCGTACTCCTGCTCGGTGATGTCGCCGCGACCGACGAGGGCCTCGGTGTAGAGCTTGCGCACGCTGCGCTTGGCCTCGATGAGGTTGTACATCAGCGGCTGGGTCATCGAGGGGTCGTCTCCCTCGTTGTGACCGCGACGGCGGTAGCAGACCAGGTCGATCACGACGTCGCGGTGGAACTCCTGGCGGTACTCGTAGGCGAGGCGTGCGACGCGGACGACGGCCTCGGGGTCATCGCCGTTCACGTGGAAGATCGGCGCCTGGATGGTCTTGGCGACGTCGGTCGAGTAGATCGAGGAGCGGCCCTCGGTGGGCGGCGTGGTGAAGCCGACCTGGTTGTTGATGTTGACGTGGATGGTGCCACCGGTGCGGTAGCCGCGCAGCTGCGACATCTGCATGGTCTCGACGACGACGCCCTGGCCGGCCATGGCCGCATCTCCGTGGATGAGGATGGGCAGCGTCGAGAAGGTGCCGATGGGCTTGCGGTCCTGCTTGGCCCGCACGATGCCCTCGAGCACGCCGTCGACGGCCTCGAGGTGCGACGGGTTCGCCGCCAGGTAGACGCCGAGCTCCTCGCCACCGGCGCCCACGAAGGTGCCCTCTGTGCCGAGGTGGTACTTCACGTCTCCCGAGCCCGCTCCGGCCATGTGGCCCTCGAACTCCTGGAAGATCTGGCCGTAGGTCTTGCCCGCGATGTTGGTCAGCACGTTCAGCCGGCCACGGTGGGCCATGCCGATGGCGACCTCGTCGAGGCCGTCGGCGGCAGCGCCCTGCAGGATCTCATCGAGCAGTGCGATGGTGCACTCTCCGCCCTCGAGGCTGAAGCGCTTCTGGCCGACGTACTTGGTCTGCAGGAACGTCTCGAACGCCTCGGCCTCGTTGAGCTTGCCGAGGATGCGCATCTGCTCGTCGTGCGTGGGCTTCTCGTACTTGCGCTCCACCTTGTCCTGGATCCAGGTGCGCTGCACCGGGTCCTGGATGTGCATGTACTCGATGCCGATGGTGCGGCAGTAGGAGTCGCGCAGCACGCCGAGGATGTCGCGCAGCAGCGCCTGGCGCTTGTTGCCGAAGCCGCCGGTGACGAACTCGCGATCCAGGTCCCAGAAGGTGAGCCCGTGGCTGGCGATGTCGAGGTCGGGGTGCGAGCGCTGCACGTACTCGAGCGGGTCGATGTCGGCCTGCAGGTGGCCGCGAACGCGGAAGGCGTTGATGAGCTCCTGCACGCGCGCCGTCTTGTCGACGGCCTGCATCGTGTCGACGCTGATGTCGGGTGCCCACTCGATGGGAACGTACGGGATGCGCAGGGCCGAGAAGATGTCGCTGAAGAAGGTGCGCTGGCCGGTGAGCAGCTCGTGCACGATCTTCAGGTACTCGCCCGAGCCGGCGCCCTGGATGACGCGGTGGTCGTACGTGGAGGTCAGGGTGATGGTCTTGCCGATGGCCAGGTCGGTGAGGGTCTTCTCGCTCGCCCCCTGGAACTCGGCCGGGTACTCCAGCGCGCCGGCGCCGATGATGCAGCCCTGGCCGCGCATGAGGCGAGGAACCGAGTGCACCGTGCCGATGCCGCCGGGGTTGGTCAGCGAGATCGAGGCGCCCTTGAAGTCGTCGGCCGTCAGCTTGTTCTGGCGCGCGCGGCTGACGAGGTCCTCGTAGGAGGAGAGGTACTCGGCGAAGGTCATGGTGTCGGCGCGCTTGATCGCCGGCACGAGCAGCGCCCGCGAGCCGTCGGGCTTCGGGATGTCGATGGCGATGCCGAGGCCGATGTGCGCCGGCTTCACAACGCTGGGCTTGCCGTCGACCTCTTCGTAGTAGACGTTCTGGCTCGGGAACTGCTTGAGCGCCTGGATGAGCGCCCAGCCGATGAGGTGGGTGAAGCTCACCTTGCCGCCGCGGGTGCGGCGCAGGTGGTTGTTGATGACGATGCGGTTGTCGATGAGGAGCTTCGCCGGGATGGTGCGCACGCTCGTGGCGGTCGGCACCGTGAGGCTCTGGTCCATGTTGACGGCGAGGCTCTTCGCCATTCCGCGCAGGGGGAGCACCTCGTCGTGGGCCTCTTCGGGCGGCGTTCCGGCCTGCACCGGCTGCGGGCTCGTGATGGGGACGTCGGCCGGCACGGGCTCGGGCTTCGGCGCGAGCGAGGTGGTGCGGGCGGCCGGCTGGGAGCCGATCACGGGGATGGGGGCGGTGATCGGCCGGGTCTGCGGCGCAGAGTCGGCGGGCGCGGCGGGCGCGGCGGGCGCCTCGACGGACTCGACGGCCGTGGCGGCGGCATCGGATGCGCCGGCTGCGGGCGCCTCGCCGTTCGTGTGAGCGGCGGCCTGCTCCCGAGCGATCACGGCCTGGTGGTAGCTCTCCAGAGTCGGCCACCACGCGGGGTCAACCGAGTTCTTGTCGGAGACGTACTGTTCGTACATCTCATCGACGAGCCACTCATTGGCTCCGAATTCTGCTGCCGTGGCCTCGTCGGATTGTGACCCGGTCAATTGGCTCGACACTGGCGTCGCCCACTCTCTCCGTTGATTCTTCGCTCCGCGCGCCGCGACCTCCCACGGGTGGGCGCGCACGTCATCCAGCTTAATCCCGTTTGGGAGCACACACGGTCATTCCCGAATCCCCGGCGATGCAACGGGAGGATTACGGTTAGCAGCATGGAGTTCTATCAGACGACGCCGACGCACGATCTGACCTACTCCGATGTGTTCCTCGTGCCGAGCCGGTCCGCCATCGCGAGCCGATTCGACGTCTCGCTCGCTCCGGGCGACGGTACCGCGGCGAGCATCCCGATCGTGTCGGCGAACATGAATTCGGTCACCGGTCCTCGACTGGCGGCCACGCTCGCCCGGCGCGGCGGACTCGGGGTGCTGCCCCAGGACATGAACCTGCAGGAGCTCGACGAGGCGATCCGCTGGGTGAAGGACCAGTCGGTGGCGTTCGACACGCCGCTCGTGCTGGGGCGTCATGAGACGGTCGCCGACGCGCTGCTGCTCGTGCCGGCCGTCGAAGGGCACGGCATCGTGGTCGTCGATGACGATGACCGCTTCGCCGGCTGCATCCCCGCCGCACGGCTGGCCACCGCACTTCCCGACGCCCGACTGGGCGACCTGCTGCACGGCCGGCTCGCCTCGCTCGACGCCGATGACGTCGACTCGCCGCGCCGCGCCTTCGAGCTCATGAACGACGCCGGGCTGGAATTCGCGCCCGTGCTGCACCACGGCGAGATCGTGGGAACCCTCAGTCGCAGGAGCGCGCTGCGCGGCACGATCTACACGCCCAACCTCGACGCCTCGGGCCGGCTGGCCGTGGCGTGCGCCATCGGCATCAACGGCGACGTGGCCGCGAAGGCGCGCGCGTTCGCGGCGGCCGGAGTCGACGTTCTGGTCATCGACACGGCACACGGTCACCAGGAGGGCATGCTGCGTGCCATCCGCACCGTGAAGGACCTCGGACTCGGCCTCCCCATCGTCGCGGGCAATGTCGTGACCGCCGACGGCGTGGCCGACCTCGTGGATGCGGGCGCCGACATCCTGAAGGTGG
This sequence comes from Rathayibacter sp. YIM 133350, assembly GCF_037404875.1. Lineage (NCBI taxonomy): Bacteria > Bacillati > Actinomycetota > Actinomycetes > Micrococcales > Microbacteriaceae > Rathayibacter > Rathayibacter sp. YIM 133350. The sequence continues at coordinate 35,156 of NZ_JBBELO010000011.1, read as the reverse complement.
GCGTTGGGCCCGGCGCCATGTGCACCACCCGCATGATGACGGCCGTCGGCCGTCCGCAGTTCTCGGCGGTGCTCGAGACCGCCACGGCGGCGCGCGAGAAGGGCGCCCACGTCTGGGCAGACGGCGGAGTGCGCTACCCGCGCGACGTGGCGCTCGCCCTGGCGGCGGGTGCGGCATCCGTCATGATCGGATCGTGGTTCGCGGGCACCATCGAGGCGCCAGGACAACTCGCGACCGACGGCGTCGGCCGGCTCTACAAGGAGAGCTGGGGCATGGCGTCGACCAAGGCCGTGCGCGAGCGCTTCGGCCGGCTGGACGCCTTCGAACGGGCGCGCAAGGAGCTCTTCGCCGAGGGCATCTCGTCGAGCCGCATCTACCTGGACCCGCTGCGTCCGTCTGTCGAGGACCTGCTCGACATGATCACGGCGGGCCTGCGGTCCTCGTTCACCTACGCGAGCGCCGGCAGTATCGCCGAGTTCCGTGAGCGCGCCCGCGTCGGCATCCAGTCGGCGGCGGGATACGAAGAGGGCAAGGCCCTTCCGGTCAGCTGGTAGGCCTTTCCGCACTGCGGATGCCGCCGGCTGCTCCGTTATGATGGGCTCAGCATGGATGACCCTCCCAGTAGCAGCCACAGACCTCCGCCCGTGACTCCCGGGGGTGCCGCAGATGTATGAGTGGATCATGCTCGGCATCGGCATCGTCCTGACCGTGGGCACGGGCTTCTTCGTCGCCAGCGAGTTCGCTCTGGTCAACCTCGACAGGGCCGACCTCGAGGCACGGCGGGATCGCGGGGAGACCCGCCTCGGCATGATGATCGGCGCGCTCGCGCACACGTCGACGCACCTCTCGAGCGCGCAGCTCGGCATCACCCTCACCACCCTGCTGACGGGGTTCACCATGGAACCCGCCATCAGCACGCTGCTCGCCGGCCCGTTCACCGCCTGGGGCATACCCTCCGGCGTCATCATGCCGGTCGCGACCATCATCGCGGTGACGATCGCCACCCTGCTCTCGATGATCCTCGGCGAGCTCATCCCCAAGAACCTCGCGCTCGCGGTGCCGTTGGCGACCGCGCGCGTCGTCATTCCCTTCCAGGTCGTCTTCACCGCCGTGTTCAAGCCCGCCGTGCTGCTGTTGAACGGCAGCGCCAACGGACTGCTGCGCATGGTGGGAGTCGAGCCGAAGGAGGAGCTCTCGGGAGCACGCACCGCCGAGGAGCTCTCGAGCCTCGTGCGCCGTTCGGCGAGCGCCGGCGTGCTCGAGCGTGACACGGCCACGCTCCTCAGCCGCACGCTCACCTTCTCCGACCACACCGCATCCGATGTCATGACTCCTCGACCCCGGCTGGTGAGCGTGCAGAGGACGGACTCGGCGGCCGCGGTGCTCGACGCCGCCGCCCGCAGCGGCCACTCGCGCTTCCCGGTGATCGATGAGGACATCGACGACGTCGTCGGCATCGTGCACATCAAGCAGGCCGTGGCCGTTCCGCGTGCGCGCCGCGCCGACGTACCGGTGTCCGCGCTGCAGTCCGAGGCGCTCAGGGTGCCCGAGACGATGAAGCTCGACACCCTGCTCGGCGAGTTGCGGGGCCGCGGATTCCAGATGGCCGTCGTCGTCGACGAGTACGGCGGCACGGCCGGCGTCGCGACGCTCGAAGACCTCGTCGAGGAACTCATCGGCGAGGTCGCGGACGAGCACGACCGCTCCCGGGCCGGCATCGTGCGGCGACCCGACGGCATCACCTTCCCCGGCATCCTGCGCCCCGACGAGCTTCGGGAGAGCACGAGCCTCGTCGTGCCCGAAGACGGTGCCTACGAGACGGTCGCCGGATTCGTGATGGCCCAGCTGGGTCGCCTGCCCGTCGTGGGAGACACCGTGCCGATCGATGGCGGAACGCTCGCGGTGGCACGACTCGAGGGGCGCCGCATCGACCGGCTGCGCTTCGAGCCCGAAGCCCCGCAGCAGACGGATGCGGTCGACGCGGCCGAGAGGACCCTGCGATGAACGACTGGATCGGCATCCTCTGGCTCGTCGTGCTGCTCGCGGTCAACGCGTTCTTCGTCGGCAGCGAGTTCGCGGTGATCTCCGCTCGGCGCTCGCAGATCGAGCCCCTCGCCGAGAAGGGCAGCATGCGGGCCAAGACGGCGCTGTGGGCGATGGAGCACGTCACCCTCATGCTCGCCGCCTGCCAGCTCGGCATCACGGTGTGCTCGCTGATCATCCTGAACGTCTCGGAGCCCGCCATCCACCACCTGCTCGAGGGGCCGCTGCACCTCACCGGCTGGTCGGAGCAGGTCATCGGCACCATCGCCTTCCTCATCACCCTGCTGCTGGTGTCGTACCTGCACGTCGTGCTCGGCGAGATGGTGCCGAAGAACCTGTCGTTCTCGGCGCCCGACACCGCCGTGCTGCTGCTGGCGACACCGCTCGTGGGCATCGCCCGCTTCTTCCGGCACGTGATCGGCGCGCTGAACGCCATCGCGAACGGCGCCGTCAAGCTGCTCGGCATCGAGCCCAAGTCAGAGGCGAGCTCGACCTTCACCCTCGAGGAGGTCGCGACGATCGTGGGGCAGTCCCAGCGCGAGGGCGTGCTGCAGGACCGCACCGGCGCCCTGAACGCCGCGTTCGAGTTCACGACGAAGAAGGTGAAGGACGTCGCCGTTCCGCTGAGCGAGGTCATCAGCCTGCCGCAGGCCCTGACGGCCACTGACCTGGAGCGTGCGGTCGCCAAGCACGGCTTCTCGCGCTACCTCGTGGTCGATGCTGCCGGCTCGGCGATCGGCTACCTGCACCTGAAGGACGTCATCGACCTCGACCTCGTCGACGACGGCCACTCGCCCGAGGAGGCGGTGCCGACGAAGCGCATCCGGCAGCTGGCCTCGATCTTCGAGGGCACCGACCTGGAGGACGCGCTCGCGGCCATGCGGCGCAGCGGCGCGCACCTCGCGCAGGCGTTCGACGCGGAGGGGCGCACCACGGGTGTGCTCTTCCTCGAGGACATCATCGAGGAGCTCGTCGGCGAGGTGCAGGACGCCACCCGGCGCAACTGAGCGTCGGACCGGGGCGTTACCAGCTGCCTCCGGCGGCTGAGGGTCGCGCCCGCACGTACTGCGCCGGCCATAGCCCGGAAGGCTCGACGCCGAGCTCGAAGGCGGCGCGGAGCGCCCAGTGCGGATCGCGCATCATCGCGCGGCCCAGCAGCACCGCATCCGCCTGTCCCGAGGTGAGAATCTGCTCGGCCTGGCGCGGGTCGGTGATGAGCCCGACCGCGGCGACGGGCACGCCGGCCTGCTCGCGCACGTATTCGGCGAACGGCACCTGGTAGCCGGGACCCACCGGGATGCGGGCGCCGGAGATGTTGCCGCCGCTGGAGATGTCGAAGACGTCGGCCCCGGCTTCGTGAGCCCACCGGGCCACGGTGGCGGTCTGCTCGCGGTCCCAGCCACCCTCGGCGTAGTCGCTCGCGGAGAACCGCACGAACACCGGCACCGCCTCGCCGACCTCGGCGCGCACGGCGCGCACGATCTCGAGCAGCAGGCGCGCGCGGTTCTCGAGCGAGCCGCCGTAGTCGTCGGTGCGCCGGTTCGAGAGGGGTGAGAGGAACTGGTGCACGAGGTAGCCGTGCGCGGCGTGCACCTCCACGAGGTCGAAGCCGGCCCGAATGGCCCGGCCGGCCGCACGGGCGAAGTCCTCGACGACAGTGCTGATGCCTGCGGCATCCAACGCCTCGGGAGCGGCGTACTCCCCGAACGCCTGTGTGGATGCCGAGACCGTGACCCACCCTCCCTGGTCGGACGGCATGGTGCCGTGCTGCTCGAATCCCCACTCCGGCCAGACTGAGGCCTTGCGGCCGGCGTGGGCGAGCTGGATGCCGGCGGTCGCCCCCTGCGTGTGCAGGAATGCCGTGATGCGTGCCCACGCCTGCGTCTGCTCGTCGTTCCAGATGCCGGTGTCGTGCGGGCTGATGCGCCCCTCCGGACTCACGGCGGTCGCCTCGGCGAGAACGAGCCCCGCGCCACCGGCGGCGAAGGAGCCCAGGTGCACGAGGTGCCAATCGGTGGGCACGCCGTCGCGCTCGAGCACGGAGTACTGGCAGAGCGGCGGCAGCCAGATGCGGTTGCGGATCTGCGTTCCGCGCACGGTGAAGGGATCGAAGAGGGAAGGCATGCGGCTCTCTGGTTCTACTCGGCGGCGAGCGCGGTCAGGAAGGCGCGCAGTTCGGCGGGCGTGGTGAAGACGTGGCCGGTGATGCCGAGCGCCTGGGCCGACTCGACGTTCTCGGCCTTGTTGTCGATGAAGACCATGGCGTGCGGTTCGATCCCGAGCGCCTCGAGGGCGTGCCGGTAGATCGCCGGGTCCGGCTTGATGAGGCCGAGTTCGCCGCTGACGAAGGCCTGCTCGAAGAGCGGGCCGAGGCTTCCGCTGCGGAAGAAGCTGGAGTAGTCGGGTCCGGCGTTCGAGAGCAGCGCCAGGCGGGTGCCGCCGGCGGCGAGGTCTTCGAGCACAGTCGCCGTCCCCGGGTTGATGCTCAGCCAGCCGGTGAAATCGGTGAGCCAGAGCTGGTGGACGAGCTCGTCGCCGAAGCTGCGGCCGATCGCGTCGCCGACCGATCGCCAGTATTCACGGATGCTGATGCCGCATCGGTCCAATTCCGCCCGCGGCGACCAGTAGGCACTCCAGAACGCGTCGGCATCCGCGGCGGGAACACCGGCGATGTGCAGCAGGGCCCGACGGTTCTCGAGGCTCGGCTCGAGCGAGATGACCTCGCCGTAGTCGAAGACCACGACGCGGCCGGGCAGGGTGATGGGGGAGCGCTGTTCGGGGAGGTCTGTTCCATTCATCTCTCGACAACCTATCGTGAGAGCATGACGCTCACATGGACGGCAGCCCAGGCCCGGGACTGGATCGCCGTGCCCGGTCGAAGCGACGACAAGTACACCCGCGGGGTCCTGGGCATCATCACCGGCTCTCCCGACTATCCGGGCGCGGCCGTGCTCGGGGTGGAGGCGGCGATGCGCACCGGCGTCGGCATGGTGCGCTACGTCGGTCCGAGGGCGGTCCGCGCCGCGGTGCTGCTGCGCCGGCCCGAGGTCGTCACGGGCACCGGCCGCGTGCAGGCCTGGCTCATCGGCTCCGGCATGAACCCGGCCCGGCGCACGTTCCTCGTCGCAGGCGAGATCAAGCAGGCCATGCTCGAGGGGGTCCCCACCGTGCTCGACGCCGGAGCACTCGACCTCATCGGCGATGCCGCCGGTCCGCTCGTCATCACCCCGCACGCGCGCGAGCTCGCCCGGGTGCTCGAGCCCACGCATCCCGACGCCACGGCCGAGGCGATCGCGAAGGACCCGGCGGAGTGGGCCGGCCGCGCCGCGGAGGCGCTCGGCGCCACGGTGCTGCTCAAGGGCTCGACGACGCACGCCGCGCATCCCGGAGCCGACGTCATCGCCGTACCGGATGCGCCGGGCTGGCTTGCGACGGCCGGCACGGGCGACGTGCTCGCCGGCATCCTCGGAGCACTCGTCGCGACGCACTCCGACGAGATCCGCTCGGATGCGGGTGTGGCCCTGCCCGCCCTCGCGGCCACCGCCGCCTGGCTGCACGGCCGTGCGGCGGAGCTCGCGTCGGGCGGCGGCCCGATCACCGCCCTCGACGTGGCCGAAGACGTTCCGCCGACGATAGCGGCCCTGCTGGCCGGCTGAGCATCGGCGTCCCTGAGCCCCGCCCCTTGGGTAGCCGGGCTCAGAAGGGTGGTTCGTCGGTGTCTTTGCTGTATCCGGTGGGGGTGGTGATGGTGAGGGTGCCGGCTTTGTTGCGTTCGTATCGGAACCGGGTTTCGTGTTTGACGGTGTGGCCGGGTTTACAGAGGTTGGCGAGGTTGGTCTCGTCGGTGGGGCCGCCGTATTGCCAGTCGTGGGAGTGATCGATGTCGCACTCTTTGGCGGGCCGGTTGCAGCCGGGTTCCGCGCAGGTGCGGTACTTCAGTCGCAGCCAGTCCCGCATCTCCCGCGTCGGGCGGTAGCGGGTGCGACCCAACGCGAGTTTGATGCCGGTGAACGGGTCGGTGACGATCCGCCGGAAACTCGGCGCCTGAGCAAAGAGAGCGCGGGCGGTGTCATCATCGATGATGCCGTAGCCCTCGAGCGTGGCCGCATCCGCTGCGGCGATCTGCTGGGCAGCCTCCACCCCGGCCTCACGCGCGCCCGTACCGCCGGCACCGTCGGTGCCGATCATGCGCAGGACGGGGACGGTGACGAAGACTTCGGTGCGCACCTGGTAGGGGGTGCCGGCTCCGGTGAGCAGGAGGGTGTCAGATGGTCTGTGTAAGCGGTGAGGTTCGTCCTTAAGGAGAACATCATGGATTCCATGGCTATCAGTGCGGATCGCGAGGAGCGTCGCCGGCGTCAGAAGGAGCTGGCGGATCGGTTGAAGAGTTCGGGCGCGTTGGATGAGATCTTCGCGAAGATCGATGCGGGCGAGCCGCTGACCGGCGAGCAGGGCCTGCTCGGCGGGATGCTGAAGGCCACGTTGGAGCGGGGCCTGGAAGCGGAATTGACCGAGCATGTGGGCTACGAGCGCGGCGACGTCGAGGCGTCGTTGTACCCGAATTCCCGCAACGGCACGACACCCAAGATGGTCTCGACCGAGATCGGCGAGGTCGATCTGGCGATCCCGCGGGATCGTAACGGCACGTTCACGCCGATGCTGGTCCCGAAGGGGCAACGTCGTCTAGACGGTCTAGACGGGATGATCATCTCGCTTTACGCCGGCGGGATGACGATCCGCGACATCCAGCATCACCTTGCGGAGACGATCGGCACGGAACTCTCACACGAGACGATCTCGAAGATCACTGATCAGGTCGCTGAAGAGGTCCTGGCCTGGCAGCAGCGGCCGCTGGAAGCGCTCTACCCGGTGATCTACCTCGATGCGATCGTGGTGAAGATCCGCGACGGCGGGCACGTGCGCAACAAGGCCGCGCACATCGCCGTGGGCGTGGACATGGAGGGCATCAAGCACGTCCTGGGCATCTGGGTGCAAACCAGCGAGGGCGCCAAATTCTGGGCGTCGGTGTGCGCCGAGCTCGCCAACCGGGGCGTGCGTGACGTGCTCATCGTCTGCTGTGACGGCCTGACCGGGTTCCCCGAAGCGATCGCGGCGACCTGGCCGGAAGCGACCGTGCAAACCTGCGTGGTGCACCTGATCCGTGCCGCGATGCGGTTCGTGAATTACAAAGACCGCAAGATCCTCGCCGCGGCGCTGAAACCGATCTACCAAGCCGCCACCGAGGACGCCGCCCTGGCCGCGTTGGACGCGTTCGCGGACTCCATGTTGGGCCGACGCTACCCGTCCGCGGTGAAGACCTTCCGCGACGCGTGGGAACGCTTCATCCCGTTCCTGGCATTCCCGCCCGAGCTGCGCCGGGTGATCTACACCACCAACGCGATCGAGTCGCTGAACTACCAACTCCGCAAGGTCACCAAAAGCCGCGGCCACTTTCCCAACGACGCCGCCGCGATCAAGCTGCTGTGGCTGGCGATCTGCGACATCGAGGACAAACGCGCCCGCGCCCGCCAGAAGGAACGCGGCCTGCCCTCAGACAAACGCAAAGCCGAACCACGACTAGTCGAAGGCGCCATCACCACGAACTGGAAGCAAGCCCTCGAGCAACTCGCCCTGGCCTACCCCGAGCGCATCAACCCCCACCTGTAAAACCCACCACCAACCCACTTACACAGAAAACTTGACAAGCTCGTGAGCAGGTCACCGGCCACATCGGCACGCACCTGCTCCAACGTGCGTCGTTCATCGGCCTGGTCGGCGATCCGTTTCGCGTTCGCATCGATCCGCGCCTTCGCCCGCACGAGCACGGCGGCGCGGTCATAGATGTGCAACCACGCCATCCCATCCGCGCCCGGTTCCAAATCGACCCGCCGATACGTTGCCGCGGTATCGAAGCGCTCCTGCCTCGTGGTGTGCTCCAGCCGTTCCCGCACCATCCGCGCCCGCGTCTTCAACTTCCCCGGAGTCAGCCGTTGCGCCGGTTCGGCCAGGGCGGCATCGTAGGCGTCACACAGTTCCTCCGGGAGCCCGCGGGCGGCGGCCATCAACGCGAGCGCGGCGGGTTGGGTGATGACCCCGGAGCGGAAGCCCGCCCAGATCAACGGGAACGAGCCGGTCAGCATCTCCGCGTCGCACATCATGCCCCGCACGGTGTTCTCGGCCATCGAGAGCCGCAACGCCAGATCCTTCGCCACACACCGTTCCAACAACTCCGAGAACATCCGGGTGGACACCTGCACGGAACCCACATAGATCTCCGGTGAGCGCCGGGCCGCCTCCAGGACGGTGGCGATCATCGCATACACCCCCGCAGAAGCCCGGGCGGCAGCGACCTCAGCGTCCCGCACCTGATCCAGGCAGTCCTCGAGATGCCCGCGCTCGGTCGGCGACCAGTCCTCATCATCGAAATCCTCAAAGTCCTCAAAGTTCTTGAGGTCTTCCAGGATCGCCGCCATACCCCCAGTTTAGAACACGTGTTCGAGAACTGCAAGGATTCTGCTGCCTTCTTTTGCACTCCTCATCTGCGTTTCAATACGTCGGAGGAAGGTTTCGCCGCTCTCTCTCGACTAGGCGAGGAACCGGGCGAGGAACTCCCGCGTGCGCGGGTTCTCGGGATGCGTGAACAGCGACTCGGGCTCGCCCTGCTCGGCGATGACCCCCTGGTCGAGGAAGACCACGCGGTGGGCCACCTCGCGGGCGAAGGCCATCTCGTGGGTGGCCATGAGGATGGTGGTTCCGCTGGCCCCGAGCTCCCGCACGAGGGCGAGCACCTCGCCGACGAGCTCGGGATCCAGGGCGCTCGTGATCTCGTCGAGCAGCAACAGCTCCGGCTCCGTCGCGATGGCGCGCACGATCGCCGCCCGCTGCTGCTGACCGCCCGAGAGACGGTCGGGGAACTCCCGTGCCTTGTCGGCCAGTCCGATCGCCTCGAGCAGTGCGAGGCCGCGCTTCTCGGCATCCGATCGGGAGGTGCGGTGCACGGTGCGACTGGCAAGGGTGACGTTGTCGAGCACGGACAGGTGCGGGAAGAGGTTGTAGTGCTGGAACACCACGCCGATGCGCGCCCGCACGGCGTCGGGCTTGGTGCGCGGATCGCTGATGTCGTCGTCGCCAAGCAGGATCTGCCCGTCATCGATGCGCTCGAGAAGGTTCGCCGTGCGCAGCAGCGTCGACTTGCCCGATCCGCTCGCGCCGATCAGGGCGACGATCTCGTGGCGGTGCACGGTGAGGTCGATGCCGCGCAGCACCGGCGTGCCGTCGAAGGACTTGCGGATGCCGCGCAGTCGCAGCACCGGGTCGGTGGCGCCGCTCATACGATGCTGCCCATCTGCTCGCGGGCGCGCACCCGGGCCGTGTACCAATCCGTCAACCGGATCATCGGCCAGGCGAGCAAGACGAACAGCAGCCCGGCCACGACGTACGGGGTGAAGTTGAAGAACTGCGCCGTCTCGATCTGCGCGGCGCGCACGGCGTCGACGGCTCCGAGCACGGAGACCAGGCCGACGTCCTTCTGCATCGCGACGAAGTCGTTCATGAGGGCCGGGGTGACCTTGCGCACGGCCTGGGGGAGAACGACGCGGCGCATCGTCTGGCCGTAGCTGAGGCCCAGGGAGCGAGCCGCGAGCCGCTGCGACGGGTGCACCGCCTCGATGCCGGAACGGAAGACCTCGGCGACGTAGGCCGAGTAGACCAGGATGAGGGCGATCGTGCCCCAGAACTCCTGCGGCATCCGGGGGAAGACCCCGAGCCCCGGAACGCCGAACCCCACGACGTAGAGCACGATGATGAGCGGAACGCCGCGGAAGAGATCGGTGTACGCGGCCGAGAGGGCGCGCAACGGGAAGAACAGCGGGCCTCGCAGCGTGCGCAGCGACGCGAGAAGAAGGGCGAAGGCGGCGACGCCGATAACGGCGAAGAACAGCACCCGCAGGTTCAGCAGGAACCCCTCGATGACCCGCGGGAAGGCGGCGATCGCGACATCGGGGCTGAAGAAGCTCTGCTGCACCCGGCTCCACCCGGGGGTGTTGACCACGAGCAGCCAGGCCAGAACGGCGAACACGAGCGTGCTGCCGAGGCTGACGAGCACCGATCGGCGACCCTGGCGACGGCGGTAAGCGCGCCGGCCGAGTTCGAGGGTGCTCGGCGCATCCTCGGAGGAGAGGGTGGGAATCACCCGCGAAGCCTACTTGAGCACGGGTGCGGTCTCAGCCGACCCGAGCCAGGTGCTCGCGAGGTCGTCGAGTGTGCCGTCCGAGCGCAGGTCGTCGACGGCCTTCGTCACCTTGGCGGTCAGCGGACTGTCCTTCGCGAGCACGAGTCCGAAGCGGTCGCCCTCGGTGCCGGATGCGGTGGGCAGCTGGCCGATGATCTTGCCGCCGTCGAGCTCGGCCCCGGTGAGGTAGAACGCGGTGGGCAGGTCGACGACGATGGCGTCGACCGTGCCGTTCTGCAGGGCGAGCTTCGCGTCGTCGTTGGAGTTGAACACCTGCGGAGCGGAGTCGGGCTTGATCTGGTTCTCGATGGCGGTGAGGCTCGTCGTGCCCGTCTGGGCTCCGATCGAGAACTTCTTGAGGTCGGCGATCGAGGTCGCCGACGCGGCGGGGGAACCCTCGACCGTGATGACCGTCTGGGTGGTCTCGTAGTAGGGCGACGAGAAGTCCACGGCCTTCTTGCGCGCGTCCGTGATGGAGAACTGCTGCAGGTTGAAATCGAAGTCCTTCGGGCCGGGGGCGATCGCCTCGTCGAAGGTGGTGCGCACCCAGACCACGTCGTCCTTGTCGAAGCCGAGCTTGTCGGCGACGGCATAGGCGACGGCGGATTCGAAGCCCTTGCCCGACTCCGGCTTGTCGTCGATGACCCACGGGAAGTAGGCGGGCTCCGCCGTGCCGATGGTGAGCTTGCCGTCGGTGATGTAGTCGCCGCCCGACGAGCCGCTGTCCGAGGCGCATGCCGTCAGCGCCGCTGCGGTACCGAGGACGGCTGCGGCGGCAAGGACACGGGTGAGGATGCGGCGTGCGGGCATGGCGGACTCTCCTGTTGCTGCGGGGGACTCCAGCATGTCGCACGGGAACCCGAGGACGCCCCCGCATTGCGATCTGTGACGGTCCGGAGCGTGTAGGCCCGCTCGCTAGCATGGCTCCCATGCCGGGCACGCCTTCCACGACCCTCGGATCGCGCCTCCCCACGCATCCGCTCGCACTGTGGGGCGCCTTCGCGCTCGTGCACGGCCTGATCATCCTGTTCGCATTCCTCGGTCCCGGCGTGCCGCTCGGCGACGTGACGTTCATGTACCCGGTGTGGATGAAGCCGGCCTTCGAGAGCGGCTACGTCGTGGGCATCGACGGACCGTGGGTGTATCCGGTGCTCGCCCTCGTTCCGCTCGCGATCGCCGGCATCGCCGGGTTCGGGCTCTACGGCGCGATGTGGCTGCTCATGGTCATCGTGCTGGACGCCGTCGCCTTCGGCGTGCTGATCGGCTGGGGCCATCGACCCGCCCGACGCCATCGGGCGGCATGGTGGTGGCTCGCCTTCCTGCTCCTGCTGGGGCCGATCGCTCTCACCAGGGTCGACTCCGTGGCGACTGCCATCGCGATCGTCGCGCTGCTGTTCGCCGCCGGCAGGCCACGGCTGGCCTCGGCACTGTTGAGCATCGCCACGTGGATCAAGGTCTGGCCGGCCGCCCTCATCGCCGCCCTGATCGTGGCCTCACGCCGGCGGGTCGACGTACTCGTGGCGGCGCTGGGAACTTCGGTCGCGGTCGTCGCGGTCGTGTTCGTGCTGGGCGGCGGCGCGAACCTCCTGAGCTTCGTCGGCGACCAGACGACGCGGGCCCTGCAGATCGAGGCGCCCATCAGCACGCCCTGGATATGGGCTGCTGCGGCCGGCGGCGGCGCACGTATCGTGTACGACCACGGCCTCAACACCTTCGAGGTGGAGGGTGCCGGCGCACAGGCCGCTGCGGGGCTCATGACCCCCTTGCTGTTCGTCGCGCTCGCCGGAGTGCTGGCACTCGGCGCACGGGCCGCCGTGCGCCGCGCGCACTTCGTCGTGCTCTTCCCGCCCCTCGCGATCGCGCTCGTGATGGCGTTAATCGTGTTCAACAAGGTCGGGTCGCCGCAGTACATGTGCTGGATCGCGGCGCCCGTCATCCTCGGGGTCGCCTACCGTGGGCGCCGTTTCATGCTGCCCGCGGTGCTCGCGCTCGTGCTCGCGGCGCTCACGCAGGCGATCTACCCGTTCCTCTACGACGCCCTGCTCCGCGCGCATCCGCTCGTCGTGGCGCTGCTGACGCTGCGCAACCTCGCCGAGGTCGCCTTGCTCGCCTGGGCTGCACTGGCCCTGTGGCGCAGTGCGTCGGTGCCTGCCGGTCTTCGTTCCGGCGGCGTTCGGTGGAAGACTGAGAGCAGGCCGCGGCAGGGTGCCACGGACTGAGGGGGTCGGCATGCTGGTCGCATTCTCGGTGGCGCCGTCGGGTACGGGCCGCTCCGACGGATCGGTGCACGACGCGGTCGCGGCGGCCGTGAAGATCGTGCGCGAATCCGGCCTGCCCAACGAGACCGACTCGATGTTCACGACGATCGAGGGGGAGTGGGACGAGGTCTTCGACGTCGTGCGGCGCGCCACGGAGGCCGTCGGCGCTTTCGGTTCCCGCGTCTCGCTCGTGCTCAAAGCCGACATCCGTCCGGGGCGCACCGGCGAGCTGACGGGCAAGGTGCAGCGCCTGGAGGAGGCGCTCGAGCGCGCTGACTGAGCGCGCGGACGCTCCACCCGCCGATCACGCAGCTCGAAGAGGTCGGGGGTCGAATCGATTCGATTACGTCGCTAGACTCGAGAGGTGACCCTGACTTCTCACGGGCCGACGACGTTGTCGCCGGCCCGTCTTCGTTTCGCGCTCCTGGCCCTGGCCCTGGGCGGCTTCGGCATCGGCTCCACGGAGTTCGTCGCCATGGGCCTGCTGCCCAACCTCGCCGCCGACCTGCTGCCGGGCCTCTACACGAGTGAGCCCGAGGCGGCCAACGCCCAGGCGGGCTGGCTCATCTCTGCCTACGCCCTCGGCGTCGTGGTCGGGGCGCCGACGATTGCGGCCTTCGGCGCGCGCTGGCCGCGCAAGCGACTGCTGCTGGGGCTGCTGACCGCGTTCACGCTCGGAACCGTCGCATCCGCACTGCTGCCGAGCTTCCCCCTCGTGCTGCTCGCGCGCTTCGTCGCCGCGCTGCCGCACGGCGCCTACTTCGGCATCGCGTCCCTCGTGGCGGCGCAACTCATGGGGCCGGGCAAGCGCGCCCGCGGCGTGGCGTTCGTGCTCTCGGGTCTCACGATCGCGAACGTCGTCGGGGTGCCCACGATCACCTGGCTCGGGCAGGTTGCGGGATGGCGCATCGCCTACCTGGCCGTCGCGGCCATCTTCGCCCTGACCTTCGTTGCCGTGGCCGTCGCGGTGCCCTGGCAGCCCGGCAACCCGGGCGCGACGATGCGCAAGGAGTTGCGTGCCTTCACCCGACTGCAGGTCTGGTTCGGCCTGGCGATCGGGGCGATCGGCTTCGGCGGGTTCTTCGCCGCCTACGCCTACATCGCGCCCATCGCGACGGATGTCGCCGGCCTGCCCGCAGCGTTCGTGCCGTTCGTGCTCGTAGTCTTCGGGCTCGGCATGACGCTCGGCAACATCGTCGGCGGCCATGCGGCCGATCGCAGCGTGCGCCGCACGATGTACGTGGGATTCGTGCTGCTGATGCTCTCGCTCATCGGGCTCGCGCTGTTCGCCTCCACGATCCCCGGCCTCTTCATCGGCGCGTTCTTCGTCGGTGCCATGTCGGCCGCTCTCTCACCGACCATCCAGACCCGGTTGATGGACATCGCGCGCGACAGCCAGTCCATCGCGGCCGCCCTGAATCACTCGGCGCTGAACATCGGCAACGCCCTCGGGGCCTACCTCGGCGGTCTCACGATCGCCGCTGGGCTGGGCTATGTGTCACCGATCTGGATCGGAGTCGGGCTCAGCACCGCCGGCCTCGTGCTCGCGATCGCGACGTTCTCGATCGACCGGGCGCGACGAAATCGCGGTGTCGAGGTTCCGTATGGAACCGGAGCCGTCACCGCGCTCGACGCCGTCTGAGTCCGGTCTGGGCTCAGTCGGTCTGCAGCAGGATGCCGTCGTGGATGGCGCGCTTGCGCAGCGCGACCTTCGTTCCCACGTCGTAGCCCGACTGGCGGTACTTCTCGCGGATGCGCTTGAGGTAGCTCTTGGCCGTCTCCTCCGAGATGCCGAGCTGGTAGGCGACCGCCTTCACGGGTTCGCCGGCGCCGTACAGGGCCATGACGCGGCGCTCCTGCGCCGACAGTCGGGGAGCATCGCCGGCGGCGACCGAGTTGATGGCGAGGTCGAGCTCCTCGGAGATGTAGGACTCGCCCTTGTACGCGGCCCGGATCGCCTCGGCGATCATGTTCGCCTCCTCGCTCTTCACGAGGTAGCCGAGCGCGCCGGCATCCAGCGCCTGGCGCACGACGGCGGGCTCCGAGTAGGTGCTCATGAGCACGGTCTTGACGCCGGTGGTCTTCAGCGTCGAGAGCTTGAGCGAGATCGGGATGTTGTCTTTCAGGTCCAGATCAAGCAGCACGACGTCGACCGGGAACGAGGCGTGGGTCAGCAACTCGGGCCACGTGGTCACCGCCGCCACGAGTTCGATGTCATCCGCAGCGTTGCGGATCCATTCGGTCAGCGCCCCCAACAGCATCCGATGATCGTCGACGAGAGCCAACCGGATCTGACCTGAATTACCCAACAGTGCCTCCTTGTGCGGCGAAGCCGCGGACTTTTTCGTACTTACCTTATGGCTCAGAAAGAGCGTCGACCGTGCAATCGATCTCGACCCGCAGGCTGCCCTCGTAAACGGAGTCGACGTGCGGACCGACAATACCCATCGCATCCCACGCCGCCGCGTCGACACGCCTCCGCAGCACCCCGGTGGTCTCGAGCACGATCGGGAAGCGCACGGTGCGGTAGTTGCCGACGGTCGGCGGATGCGTGGGGCCGAACGTGATGTGCACCGTGGCGCCCCAGCGATCGGTGTCGCTGACGAGCAGCCAGATCACGAGCAGGAGCGCGTCGCGCTGAGCGGCGCCGAGCAGGCCGGCGAGGCTCGACGGGTCGTCGATGGTGACGGCCGGTGCCAGGAACTCCGACTCGGCGACCGCATGGCGTACCCAGGTCTCCTTGCGCCCTTCGATGAGGTGCAGGCGCAGTGCGGTGGCCAGCGCAGTGGCGCGGGCCGCCGCCTCGGCGGGAAGCGGCAGGGGCAGCCGTCCGGAGGCGACATCGTCGAGGAGGGACTCGGCGTCGTCGTCGAGGCGGGTCAGCTCCTCCGATGCGAGCATGCCGACCGCCATGCGCGGAGCCTGGACCGTGGATTGCACGAGCGCCAGGTCGAGTTCGAGCTGCACCATCCGCCGGTAGGAACGCACGATGGCCACTCCGAGCAGCGGAGCGCCCACCGCGACCGCGATGAGCATGAGCTCGGGGGCGAGCGAGAGCGGATCGGGCCGCGGCTCGAACAGGGTCGCCACGATCAGGCCGAGGCCGATGGCGGCGGCGGCCGTGATGATCTGCACCGTTTCGCGCAGTGTCACCAGCGCGAGCAGCAGCACCGGAACGGCGAGCGCGGCCGTCGGAACGACGTACTGCTCGGTCTTTCCCCACGAACCCGCGAGGTCGAGTGCCATGACGACGACACCGGCCGCGAGCGCGCTCGCGAACAACCAGCGCGGCATGCTCCCGCCCTGTGAGCGCAC
Source organism: Rathayibacter sp. YIM 133350 (assembly GCF_037404875.1). Lineage (NCBI taxonomy): Bacteria > Bacillati > Actinomycetota > Actinomycetes > Micrococcales > Microbacteriaceae > Rathayibacter > Rathayibacter sp. YIM 133350. Next base: position 19,310 of record NZ_JBBELO010000011.1, on the reverse strand, counting down.
CGCGAACGTCGTCGCGGTGCAGCCCACGAGCAGCACGCCCCAGGCGAGCAGCGAGAGCAGGGGATCGGTGAGATTCGGCAACTCCATGACGAACAGCAGGAAGAGGAACGCGCTCACGAGCGTCGCCCCCGTCACAGTGCCCACCTGCAGGTGCCTGCCGCCGAGGGCGTCCTGGTTGGCGCGGGTCGTGCTGACCGTGCGCTGCGGGCGGCGGAACTGCCGGGTGCGCCGCGGAAGGTTCTCGCGGCCGACGACGACGCCGAGGGTGTTCTCTTCGACCTGCGACACTACTTCGGCACCTCCAGCACGACGGTCGTGCCCGAACCGGGCGAACTGAACAGCCGGGCGTTGCCGCCGACGTCGCGCAGGCGGGCGACGACGGACTCGCGGAACCCGAGTCGCGCCTCGGACACGTGGTCGATCTCGAAGCCGACGCCGGCATCCGTCACCATGGCGCGCACGGTGGTGTCGTCGTCGGAGATGGTGACGTCGGCCTCAACGACCTCGGCGTGCCTGCGCACGTTCTCGAGGCACTCTCCGAGGGCGCCGAGGAAGGAGTCCAACACGTTGGAGGGCAGCAGCACCTGGCCGTTGCCGTGCCAGTTGACCTCGAGGCCCATGCGGCTGAAGCGCTGCTTGACCGACTCGAGCGTCGTTCCCAGTTCCGTCTCTGCGACCGGCTCGAGAGTGTAGACCCCCGACGCCCGCGGCATCGGCTTACCGCCCAGGCGCAACTGACGCAGCAGCCGCGAGTCGTCGGCGGCCTGCAGCCGGAGCGCCTCGGAACTCACGCCGACGCCGGAGTGGGCGAGCAGCGTGAGCGTGGCGAGCACGGTGTCGTGCAGCAGGCGGGCGTCCTGACGGCGCTGCGCCTCGCGCTCGCTCGCCTGGCGCTCGCTGCGGTGCGCGCGCCCGATGCTGGCGATGCGGTGCATGACACGCGGGACGGACTGGCCGATCCACCAGCCCACGAGCGCGGAGGTCGCCCATCCGCCGACGAGAAAGCACAGGCTGTATGCGCTCACCGCGCCGTTGCCGACCGTCGCAGCCGCCGTGAAGGCCACCGTGAGCACGAAGGCTGCTGCCATGAGCACCACTCGCGGCACGCTGACGGGCAGCACGAGCGCTGCGGAGGCGATGACGCCGCCCCCGATGACGACGGCGGCCGTCGACGACGCGGCATTGTGGCCCGTGGGGGCGACGGCGATCGCGGCGATGGCGCCCAGTCCGGCGACGAAGATGAGCAGTACCCAGCGCAGCTGGCCCGTGAGTCCGAGCAGGTAGTGGCCGACCGTGAGCAGGCCGACGAGGCCCAGGGAGATCGCGAGCGTCAGTGAGTCGGCCGACCCGGGAATGCACAGGGAGATGATGGCGACGGCAGCGGCCATGAGACCCGCCAGGCGTGCGGTGCGCCGGAGCAAGCGGTCGCGCTCCTTGAGGATGCGCTGCATGGAACCTGCCAGTTTCGTAGGGGAGACTGAGAGAACTCTAGCGGCGCTCGCGGCTTCGCGCAGGAAATCTGCGTTCTACGCCTCCAGGAGTCGTCGCACCTCGCGCCCGACGCCCTCGACCTCGATCAGGAAGCCGTCGTGGCCGAACGCTGAATCGAGAACGACGGGGTCCGCTCCGTCGAGCGTGTCGGGAACCGAGGCGGCGATCGATCGCTGCCCCTCGAGCGGGAACAGGCGGTCGCTCGAGATGCCGAGAACGAGCGTGAGGGCACGGATGCGCGCGAGCGCGGCGGGCACGCCACCCCGATCGCGGCCGACGTCGTGCGAGGTCATGGAGTTCACGAGCGTGATGTAGCTGCCGGCGTCGAACCGGCGGGTGAAACGGTTGCCGTGGAAGTCGAGGTAGCTCTCGATGGCGAACCTGCCGCCATCGCCCAGCGGGCTGAGGCCGCTCTGCCAGCTGCGCGAGAAGCGCTCGTTCAGTTCGGTTCCGCTGCGGTAGTTGAGCATCGCCATGCGGCGGGCCAGGGCCAAACCTGCGGCGGGACCTTCCTCGGCGTCGTAATAGTCGCCGCCCCGGTAGTTCGGGTCGGAGCGGACCGCATCCAGCTGTAGTGAGTTGCCGGCGATCTGGTCGGCCGTCAATGCCGGCGGAACGGCGATCGCGGCGAGTCTGGCCACCCGGTCGGGATGCTCGATCGCCCACTCCAGGGCGTGCATGCCGCCCATCGACCCGCCGACGACCGCGGCCCAGCGCTGAATGCCGAGCTCATCCGCGAGCCGAACCTGCGCCGTCACCTGGTCGCGGATGGTCAGGAACGGAAAGCGCGAGCCCCATTCGGCGCCGTCGGGGGCGAGGGACGCGGGCCCGGTGGAGCCCTGGCATCCGCCGAGCAGGTTGGGCACCACGACGAAGTAGCGATCGGTGTCGATCGGCAGGCCGGGTCCGACCATGCCGCTCCACCAGCCGGAGGTGAGGTGGCCCGGCGAGGCCGGCCCCGTGATGTGCGAGTCGCCCGTGAGTGCGTGCAGCACGAGTACGGCGTTGTCGGCTGCGGGAGAGAGCGTTCCCCAGGTCTCGAAGGCCAGCCGGGCGAACGGCAGCGAGCCGCCTCGTTCCAGGTCGATGCGGCCGACGGCGGCGAACAGGCGATCGCCGACGGGATCCCCCTCGCGCCAGGCTCCCGTGACGGGCGGCTTGCCGGCCAGTTGGTGGACTTCCCCTTCCGTGATGACGGTCGACGAGTAGTCGGCGGGGGTCTGCCAGTCCATCCCTCCATCATCGGCCAGGGCGAGCATCCGACCCGCTTTGTTACGTTCAGAAGCCGCGGCGGAACCCGACCCCGAACCCGAATCCGCCCGAACCCGAAAAGCGAGGAGATTCCGAGAAGCGAGGCGATCTTCGACGACACGCCGCTCCGCTGCGTGGCGGAACGGCGTGTCCAGGCAAAACGCCTCGCTTTTCGGAATCTCCTCGCTTTTCGGTCGGCGGCGAGGAGAGGAGGGGACCCGCCTACTCCGCGACGAGGGATGCCGTCGTGACGGCGCGCGCGGCGGCGAGCCCCGCCTCGAGGTCGGCCTTCAGGTCTTCCACGTTCTCGATGCCCACCGAGAGGCGCACGAGTCCCGGCGTCACGCCCGTCGTGAGCTGCTGCTCGGGCGTGAGCTGCGAGTGCGTCGTCGAGGCCGGGTGGATGACGAGCGATCGCACGTCGCCGATGTTCGCCAGGTGGCTGAACAGCTGCAGGTTGTCGACGAGGGCGCGGCCGGCGTCGACGCCGCCCTTCAGCTCGAACGAGAGCACCGCCCCGACGCCCTTCGGGGCGTACTTGTTGGCGGCGGCGTACCACGGGCTGCCCGGAAGGCCGGAGTAGTTCACCGAGGCGATGTCGGGGTGGTTGTCGAGCCACTCCGCGATCTCCTGGGCATTCTGAACGTGCCGCTCGATGCGGAGCGACAAAGTCTCGATGCCCTGGATGAGCAGCCACGCGCTGTTCGGCGCGATGGCGGCGCCGAGGTCGCGCAGCAACTGCACGCGGGCCTTGATGATGTAGGCGAGGCCGTCGCCGACCGCCGCGGTGTAGCTCGCACCGTGGTATGAGGGGTCCGGCTCGGTCAGGCCGGGGAACTTCTCGACGTTCTTCGACCACTCGAACCGACCTCCATCGACGATGACGCCGCCGATGGTCGTGCCGTGGCCCCCGAGGAACTTCGTGGCCGAGTGCACGACGATGTCGGCGCCGTGCTCGAACGGGCGGATGAGGTAGGGCGTCGCGATGGTGTTGTCGACGATGAGGGGCAGGCCGCTCTCGTGCGCGACGCCGGCGACGAGGTCGATGTCGAGGATGTTGATCTTGGGGTTGCCGATGGTCTCGGCGAAGAACAGCTTCGTGTTCGGGCGCACCGCACGGCGCCACTCCTCGGCGTCGTCCTGGTTCTCGACGAAGGTAGTCTCGATGCCGAGCTTGGCGAGGGTGTACTTGAAGAGGTTGTAGGTTCCGCCGTAGATGGACGACGACGACACGATGTGGTCGCCCGCCTGCGCGATGTTGAGCACGGCGAACGTCGACGCCGCCTGTCCGGATGCGACCAGCAGTGCCGCCGTGCCGCCTTCGAGCGCGGCGATGCGCTCTTCGACCACAGCCTGGGTCGGGTTCTGGATGCGCGTGTAGATGTTGCCGAACTCGGCCAGGGCGAACAGGTTCTGCGCGTGCTCGGCGTTGTTGAAGACGTACGAGGTGGTCTGGTAGATCGGGGTGGCGCGGGCGTTGGTGACGGGATCCGGGGCCGCGCCGGCATGAACCTGCTGCGTCTCGAATGCCCAGTTCGCGCTGTTGTCGGTCATCGTTTCTCCTTCAGGGCCGGGTAGGGCGTCGAAGCCTGCGACGCTCGCCTCGACAGTAGGTCTGGGCCCCGACCGCGGCAATGCACCCCGACATACGCGGTAACGCATGCGGCCGCCCTCGTCGCGGCGCGCTGGAGGACTCAGCGGATGTCGGGAGGCAGCACGAGCGTGCCCGTCGCGGTGTGCGGTTCCGCGCGGAACAGCCAGCGCGCCTTCGGCTCCACCACGGGGTGGAAGATGCGGCGCACGAAGGGCTGGGAGAGCAGCACGGCGATGGCGATGCACACGGCGATCACGCCCGGGAGCACCCACAACGGCTGCGGCCCCTGGAGTACCGGCGTCTCCCGGAGTGGGTACAGGAAGAAGGTGTGCAGGAGGTAGATGTACATCGTGGCCGCGCCGAGCGCCGTGAACGGCGTGGGGCGCCGGGGCATGAGCATGAGGAACGCGAGCACGAGCACGATCGCGAGCAGGATGAGGCCCAGCCGGAGGGCCCCGGCCCAGGCGGCGTCGTATCCGATGGCCGGGTACGCGAGGTCGTACAGCAGGAACTGCCGTATCTGGGCGGTGCGCAGTGCCGTGATGTTCAGCGCGATCAGCACGGCGAGCACGGCGAACAGCGCGAGCGCCCCCGCACGCCAGCGCCAGACCACGCGCGGAGGGAGGGCCAGCCACCTCCCCGTGATCTGGCGCTGGCGCAGCGCCCAACCGAAGACGAAGAACGGCAGCAGCCCGATGGTGCGCGAGAGCGCGAACGTCGAGTCGATCGAGGGGAAGTAGCCCACGAACACCGACACGATGATCGAGATGGTGAGGGGCCAGCGCAGCAGCACGAGGTAGGGCAGCACGATGCGCCAGACGGCGAGGGCGATGAGGAACCACAGGGTCCAGCTCGCGGTGGCGTAGTCGAGCCAGAACTTCCCGCCGAGCGCCCAGCGGATCACCGTCCAGACGGTCTCGAAGATGAGGTAGGGCAGAACGATGTCGGTGATCACGCGCTTCAGCTGACGGGGGCCGGGGGGAGCGGACTTCGCGAAGTACCCGCTGACGACGACGAACACCGGCATGTGGAAGGCGTAGACGAAGAGGTAGACGGAGTAGGCGGCATCCGACTCGTGAATGAGGGGCAGGATGCCGTGGCCGACGACCACGAGCACGATCGCGATCCAGCGGGCGTTGTCCCACAGCGGCACCCGTCGCCCCGCCACGGTGCGGGGCAGTCCGGCGGCAGTGCTCATCGCACCATTGTTGCAGTCGCCGGCCGGCGTGCTCCGCCTGACAGAATGTGCTCATGCCTTCCAAACGCGTCGTCGTGACCGGTGCCAGCTCGGGGATCGGGGCCGCCACAGTGCGAGGGTTCCGTTCCCACGGCTGGGATGTCGTCGGGGTGGCTCGCCGCGCGGATCGACTCGAGGCGCTCGCCGCGGAGACCGGTGCGAGCGTGTTCGCTGCCGACCTCACCCGCCGGGCCGACGTCGACGCCCTGCGCGATCATCTCGCCGAGACCGGTGAGGTGCACGCACTCGTCAACAACGCAGGCGGGGCGAAGGGGCTCGATTCGGTCGAGAACAGCGCCGTAGAGGACTGGGCGTGGATGTTCGAGATCAACGTGCTCGGGGTGAAGCGCCTCACGAGCGCCCTGCTTCCGCTGCTGCGCCGCTCCGTCGGTGCACCCGATCCCGTCACCGGCGCCACCACGGGCAGTGCCGACATCGTGAACGTCACGTCCATCGCCGGTCATGTCGCCTACGCCGGTGGCGGCGGCTACAACGCCGCCAAGTTCGCGGCGCACGCCATGACCGAGGTGCTGCGACTGGAACTGAACGGGGAGCCCATCCGGGTCATCGAGGTCGCACCGGGAATGGTGCACACCGATGAGTTCTCACTCGTGCGCTTCGGCGGTGACCGGGCGCGGGCGGATGCCGTCTACGCCGACGTGCCGAACCCCTTGAAAGCCGAAGACGTTGCCGAGAGCATCGTGCACGCGGTGGAGTTGCCGCCGCACGTCGACCTCGACCTCATCGTGATCAAGCCGGTCGCGCAGTCGGCCCCGCACCTGGTCGCCAAGGGTCCGCTCCGCGCCAAGGACGCGTAGGGCTGCCGTGGCCGTGCACGATCGCGACGTCATCTCTCCCCGGCGGCAGCGCTGGGAGCGTGCGAGCGCCATTCCGATGTTCATTGTGACGGTCGCGTTCATCGCGGTGTACTCCTTCCTCGTGCTCGCCGAGCAGTTTCCCGGCCCGTCGAGGCCCGTGGCCGCGGTCGTGCTCGCGGTGAGCTGGCTCGCCTTCCTCGTCGACTTCGTCGTGAGGCTCGTGCTCAGCCCCGGGCACCGGTGGCTGTTCGTGCGCTACAACCTGCTTGACCTCTTCGCCGTGATCATCCCGCTGTTCCGGGCGTTCCGCCTGTTGCGATCACTGCGTGAGATCGAGTACTTCCGCCGGGGCGGGCCGTCCGCTGCCCGCACCCAGGTCGTCGCGTATGCCGCCCTGTTCGCGGTGCTCTACGTCTACATGCTCTCGTTGACAGAACTGGCCGTCGAGCGGAACGCCCCCGGAGCAACCATCACCACGTTCGGAGACGCGCTCTGGTGGGCGTGCGTGACCATGGCGACGGTCGGCTACGGCGACACCTATCCGGTGACGACGGCGGGCCGGGTCATCGCCGTTCTGCTGATGGCCGGTGGCGTCGTGATCGTCGGAGCGGCATCCGCCACGGTGATCAGCTTCATGAATGAGCGCGTCGCGAACACCTCCCGAGTCCGGCATCCCGACCACGACAAGCACGAGGGGCCTGAGCACCCCGACCAGGACCACAACGACCGGTAGGAGTTCGACCGGAGCGCGATCGACGCACGCCGCACTCTCCGTGTGGCGCCGGCCCTGCTGGCGCAACTGGGTGAAACGGATGCCGTTACGCTCGAGTCATGAGCGTTCACTTGGTCGGCGGCGGATGGGAATCCAGCACCGAGGTCTACGGTTCCTTCGTCATCGAGGCCACCGCCCGCGCGGCCGCTGCCGGACGTGAACTGGCGCGCATCGCCGTGGTCGCGGTGCGCCCGGGCGACGAAGCTGAGCACGCCGGCAAGCTCATCGAGGCCCTCGGCGTGGCCGGCGAGTTCGACGCGCACGTCAGCGCCATCCGCGAGGGCGGCGACCTGCCGCTCACGGCGTTCTCGGACGTGGACGGCATCGTGATCGGCGGCGGCCTCACCCCCGCCTACCGGGTCGCCGTCGAGCCGCACGCCGCCGAGATCCGCCGCCAGGTGGCGGACGGCGTTCCCTACCTCGGCTTCTCGGCCGGGTCCGTCATCGCCGCGGAGCGCGCGCTCGTCGGCGGCTGGCGCATCGGTGGTGTCGCCGTGTGCCCGGAAGACGCATCCGAAGACCTCGACGAACTCACCATCGAGCAGGGCATCGGGCTGATCGACGTCTCCATCGACGTTCACGCGGCGCAGTGGGGCACCGTCTCGCGGCTCGTCGCCGCGGCCGAGGCCGGCCTCGTCGAGGGCGGCATCGCGATCGATGAGGACACCGTGCTGGTGATCGGCGAGGGCGGACTCGTCGTCTCGGGAGCCGGTAGCGCGTGGAGCGTCGTTCCCGGTGAGGCCGGTGTGCTCGTCTCGACGATGGGTGCCTGAGGCCGTGGCGCTGAGCCTGCCCGAACTCGCCGAGGCCGGCCAGCTGGATGCCGACTGGGCACGGGCCCTCGCTCCCGTCGCCGGTGACATCGCAGCGATGGGCGAGTTCCTGCGGGCCGAGACGGCGGCGGGCCGTGGCTACCTGCCCCGAGGAGAGGACGTGCTGCGCGCCTTCCGCTCTCCGATGGCCGACGTGCGCGTACTCATCGTCGGGCAGGACCCGTATCCGACGCCGGGTCACCCGATCGGGCTCTCGTTCGCGGTCGACCCCGACGTACGGCCGCTGCCGCGCAGCCTCGGCAACATCTACCGGGAGCTGCGCGACGACCTCGGCATCACCCCGCCGCCGCATGGCGACCTCACGCCTTGGGCCGAGCACGGGGTCATGCTGCTCAACCGCGTGCTCACGGTTTCTCCCGGCGCTCCGGGCTCGCACCGCGGCAAGGGGTGGGAGCGCGTCACCGAGCACGCCATCCGCGCGCTCGTGGCCCGCCAGACCCCGCTCGTGGCCATTCTCTGGGGCCGGGATGCCGCGGGCCTGAAGCCGCTGCTCGGCCAGACCCCGATCATCGAGTCCGCGCATCCGAGCCCGCTCTCGGCGAGCCGCGGATTCTTCGGATCGCGACCGTTCAGTCGCGCGAACGCCCTGCTGGAGCAGCTGGGTGCCTCGCCGGTGGATTGGTCGTTGTCACACGACGGAAACGCGGCGGGGCTAGCCTTGTAGCCGTGCTGGAAGAGGAATACGAGGCGCGACGCAAGCTGCCGCCGCACCTGCGCAAGGCGGCCGTGGAAGAGCCGCCCTTCGAGTACGAGATCCGCGACGCGACCGCCGTGGACCTGCCCCACATCCGCGAGATCTACAACTACTACGTCGCCAACAGCATGGTGACCTTCGACGAAGACGCGATGACGCTGCGCGAATGGCGCTCGAAGTTCGCCTACCTGCACAAGCTCGGCATGCCGTTCATCGTGGCCGTCTCGCCCCGCGGCATCATCCTGGGCTACGCGCTCGTGACGCCGTGGAAGCAGAAGCGGGCGTACCGCTTCACCGTCGAGAACTCCATCTACCTCGGGCCGGCTGCCACCGGGAAGGGGCTCGGCCGGGTCCTGCTCGGCGAGCTCATCTCCCGGTCGAAGGCCGCCGGACTCAAGGAGATCATCGCGGTGATCGCCGACCAGGGGGCGGAGGCATCCCTGCACCTGCACGAGCAGTTCGGGTTCAAGGAGATCGGCCGGATGGGTCGGGTCGGCTTCAAGTTCGATCGATGGCTCGGCACGGTGCTGCTGCAGAAGAGCCTGAAGTAGGGCCAGGATGCTGCAGATTCTTCGTGCAGACGGCTTCAGAACGCAGGGTGAACGATGCTGGGCGTCTCACGCATCCATTGCGGCCCGCGACGTCGATCCCTTGCGGCGCGCCGATCGGGAACGCTAAGTTCGCCCGGTGCAGGCCATCCACGAGTACACCGCCCTCGAGCAATGGCGCTTGCTGCAGTCCGGCGACATCACGCCGACGCAGATCGCCCGCCACTACCTCGAGCGCATCGCGCGCATCGACCCGTCGATCGGCGCGTTCGTCACGGTGACCGAGGAGGAGGGGCTGCGCCGGGCGATCGCGCTCGAGGCCGGCGCCACCCGCGCGGCCCCGCTCTGGGGGCTGCCGATCGCCGACAAGGACCTCTGGCGACGCGCCGGTGTTCCGACGGGGTTCGGCTCGCGCCTGTTCGACGGGTACGTGCCCGACGAATCGGACGAGATCGTGCGAACCATCGACCGCGCGGGGGCGGTCAGCCTGGGCAAGACGGCCGCACCCGAATTCGGGCTGCCCGCCTACACCGAGTCCCGCGCTCACGGCGCGACGCGAAACCCCTGGGACCTCACCCGTGGCCCCGGCGGGTCGAGCGGGGGAGCGGCCGCCGCCGTGGCCGCGGGGCTGCTGCCCTTCGCACCCGGCTCCGATGGCGGCGGCTCGGTGCGCATCCCCGCTGCAGCCTGCGGGCTCGTGGGTCTGAAGCCCTCGCGCGGCCGCGTACCCGCCGGCAGCGGCCTCGATTCCCTCGGTGGCCTCGTCGTCGACGGACCGATCGCGCGCACGGTCGCGGATGCCGCCCTGCTGCTCGACGCACTCGTGCAGCCGGCTGGCGCGCCGGCCGAGCACCACTACGCCGTGCGGGCGCCGGGGGAGGACGGCCCGTTCCTCGCCTCGGCCATCCGCGGCGAGGGCCGCTTCCAGCTCGGCGTCATGACGACCTCGCCGTGGGATGAGGCGCACGACGTGCTGCTCGAGCCGGAAGCCCTCGCCGCGCTCGACGCCGCCGTCGCGGGATTCACGGCGCTCGGCCACGGCATGGAGAGCGTCAGGCTCACCCACGTCGAGATGTACGCTCCCGCGTTCCGAGTGCTCTGGCAGGCCGGCGCGGCCGCGATTCCGGCCGAGACCGATGCCGAACTCGACCTGCTCGAGCCGCTGACCCGATGGCTCGTGGCCCGCGGGCGCGGGCTCACGGCGCGAGAACTGAGCGAAGCGCTCACGACGTTGACGGCTTTCGAGCGCTCGCTCATCGACCAGCTCTCGCCCTTCGACGCCGTGCTGACGCCGGCGCTCGCCATGACCCCACGACCGATCGGCTGGTACGACGCCGAAGACGGCGACCGCAACTTCGCCCAGCAGGTGCAGTACACCCCGTTCACCTCGATGATCAACGTTGCCGGACTGCCCGCCATCGTTCTGCCGGTGCACGAGACCGCATCGGGCCTGCCCATGGGTGTCCAGCTCATCGGGCGACCGGGCGGCGAGGCGACACTGCTGGCCCTCGGCGCCCAGCTGGAGCGCCGCATCCGCTGGCAGCACCGGCATCCGGCCACCTGGTCGCTCTGAAACGGCCAGCACCCTCCCAGCCGTCGCGGTTCCCGCGCGGGAGTCGGCTGTGTAAGACTTAGGTAATGCTTACCTCACACGCCGCGACGACGGCCATCCGGCCGCCCGCGGCGCCGGAGGTGCTGCATGAGCGTCCCGCCTACCGGCCGTTCGAGGCGAGCGTCGCGCGAGTGAGCGCACTGAGCCCGAACTTCGTGAGAATCACCTTCCGCGGCGAGCAGCTCGCGGGGTTCGGCACGGCGGGGCTCGACCAGAGGGTCAAGGTCGTGCTGCCCCTGGAGAGCGGCTTCACGCACTTCCCCCGCACGGGCGAGTGGTACAGCCAGTGGCGTGCCCTTCCCGAGCGGCAGCGCAACCCGTTCCGCACCTACACGGTGCGCGCGGTGCGCCCCGCGCAGTGCGAGGTCGACATCGACTTCGTGGCTCACGGGACTGCGGGTCCGGCATCCGCCTGGGCGCTGAACGCACGACCGGGCGACCCGATCGTGCTCGTCGGCCCCGATGAGACCAGCATCGGCCGCACGATCGGCATCGACTGGCGACCCGGCATGGTCTCGACCGTGCTGCTCGCCGGCGACGAGACCGCCGCGCCGGCCATCGGCGCCATCCTGGCCTCCCTGCCCGCCGACGCCCGTGGCTGCGCGCTCATCGAGGTGCCGACACCCGCCGACGAACTCGAGCTCGTCACTCCCGAAGCCGTCGAGGTGCGCTGGCTGCCGCGCGGCCGCGGCATCCCCCATGGCGGTGCCCTCATCCCCGCCGTGCGGGACTGGACGGCCCGGCGCCTTCGGGCCGGCATCGACCAGCCTCCGCTCGAGGAGATCGACGTGGACCGCGAGTTGCTCTGGGACGTTCCCGAGGGGCTCAGCCTCGACGGCGAGTTCTACGCCTGGCTTGCCGGCGAAGCATCCGTGATCAAGACGCTGCGCCGCTTCCTCGTCGCCGAGGCCGGGCTCGACCGGCGCTCCGTGGCGTTCATGGGCTATTGGCGGCAGGGCCGCTCCGAACTGGACTGAGGTGTCCGCTTCACCCGTGGCGCCGGCACGGCCCGCGCTCGAATCAGCGCGCCGACGTCGAGCGGTGCGCTGGTGGGTGCTCGCGGGCAGTGTCGTACTGCTCGCCGCCATGGTGCTCGCAAGCCTCGCCGTTGGCAGCCGCGCTCTCGCCCCCGTCACCGTGATCGATGCGCTCCTGCATCCCGTTGCCGGCGACGTCGATCACCTCGTCGTGCGCGAGCTCAGGGTTCCCCGCACCCTCATCGGCCTCATGGCTGGCGCGGCCCTCGCTCTCGTTGGCGGCATCATCCAGGCGGTCACGCGCAATCCGATCGCGGATGCCGGACTGCTCGGCATCAACGCCGGCGCCTCCCTCGCCGTGGTCGTGGCGATCGCGTGGCTCGGGATCACTCGGCCCGACGGCTATGTCTGGTTCGCCTTCGCCGGCGCAGCGCTCGCGGCGGCGATCGTCTTTCTCATCGGCTCACGGGGGCGCGACGGCGCGACGCCGGTCAAACTCGCCCTCACCGGTGCGGCCGTGCTCGCGGCGACGACGCCGCTCATCACACTCGTGCTCATCGGCCGGCTCGACACCCTGAACCAGTACCGCTCCTGGTCGGTCGGCTCCCTCGCCGGTCGCGACATCGCCGGGCCGGCGGCGCTGTGGCCGTTCCTGCTCGTGGGAATCGTGCTGGCGGGGGTGCTCGCGCGTCGGCTCAACGTGCTCGCCCTCGGCGACGACGTCGCCCGGGGCCTGGGGGAGCGTCCGGCCCTCACGCACGTGCTCGCCGCGGCGGCCGTCATCATACTGGCCGGATGCGCGACCGCACTGGCGGGGCCGATCGCCCTCGTCGGCTTGGTCGTGCCCCATGTCGCACGCAGGCTCGTCGGTGCCGACTATCGCTGGATCCTCGCCCTGTGCCTCACGTTGGGTCCCGTGCTGCTGTTGCTGGCCGACATCCTCGGACGGCTGCTCGTGGCGCCGGCCGAACTGGAAGCGGGCATCGTGGTCGCCTTCATCGGAGCGCCGGTGCTCATCGCCATCGTGCGTCGTGCCCGTCTGGCGGGGGTCTGAGATGAGCGCGATCGCCATCGTCGCCGCCGGCCGCCTGCAGCGCCGCCGCCGGGGAGCGCTCGTCATCGCCTGCCTCGCCGCGATCGTCGTGGTGGCCGTCGTCGTGGCCCTCACCCTCGGAGCGACGGGTCTCGGACCCGGGGATGTGATCGCGAGCCTGCTCGGCCGTGGCAGCCGCATCTCCGACTTCATCGTGCTGCGACTGCGGTTGCCGCGCGCGCTGGCCGGAGTGCTCGCCGGCGTCGCCTTCGGCCTGTCTGGCGCGCTGTTCCAGAGCACCCTGCGCAATCCCCTCGCGAGCCCCGACATCCTCGGTGTCACGGGCGGCGCGAGCATCGGCGCCGTCTTCGTGATGCTCGTGCTCGGCCAGACCGGGCCGGCCGTCGGCGTCGCTGCATTCGCCGGCGCCCTCGTGATCGCCGCACTGATGTGGGCGCTCGCCTGGCGGGGCGGCCTGGTCGGTTACCGCTTCGTGCTCATCGGGGTCGCACTCGCCGCTCTCGTGCAGGCCGCTCTGGGCTGGATGCTGACCCGAGCCGACGTGCGCGACGCCCGCCAGGCGTTGGTCTGGCTGGTCGGCGGCATCGGCGACGTCGCCTGGCCCGAGATCGTCTCGGCGCTCGTCGCTCTCGCCGTGCTGTGCGTTCTGGCCGGATTCGTCGGCCGGCGGATGCCGCTGCTGCAACTGGACGATGACACCGCGCGCTCGCTCGGGGTCGATGCCGCGCGAGCGCGGGCAGCGAGCATCGTTCTCGCCGTCGCGCTCGTCGCCGTCGGCACGGCCCTCGCGGGCCCGGTTGCCTTCGTCGCCCTCGTCTCGGCGCCGATCGCCCGCTCGCTCGTCGGACGAGGGTCCGCGGCGCTCGGGGCATCCGCTCTCGTGGGCGCCGCGATCGTCGTGATCGCCGATCTCGCCGCGCAGTACGCCTTGCTCGGCGGCACGCGGGTGCCGGTCGGAATCGTGACGGGGCTCATCGGCGCGCCCTACCTGCTGTGGCTGATCGCCACGGCCAACCGCACGGGATCGGACGGATGAGCATGGCCGCTGGATCGACGGATGCCGCGTCGTCGACGGGACTGCGAGCGCAGGGCCTCTCGCTGGGGTACGAGGGCCGCACCGTCGTGCACGATCTCGACCTGGTCGTCCCGCAAGGACGCATCACGGTGATCGTGGGGGCGAACGCGTGCGGCAAGTCCACGCTGCTGCGCGGGCTCGCCCGGCTGCTCAAGCCGATCTCGGGCGTGGTCACCCTCGACGGCCGGGACGTGCGCGAGTACCCGCCGCGGGAGCTCGCGCGGTCGCTCTCGGTGCTGCCGCAGCAGCCCGTCGCGCCCGACGGCGTGACGGTGGCCGATCTCGTCAGCCGGGGCCGGCATCCGCACCAGGGCTGGTTCCGTTCGCGGTCCAGTGACGATGACCGCATCGTCGCCGAGGCGCTCGAGGCCACGGCGACGCTCGACCTGGCCGATCGCCCCCTCGAGGCGCTCTCAGGAGGCCAACGTCAGCGCGTCTGGATCGCCATGGTGCTCGCGCAGCACGCCGAAACCGTGCTGCTGGATGAACCGACGACCTTCCTCGATGTGACGCACCAGGTCGAACTGCTCGACCTGCTCGTCGACATGAACCGGCAGCGGGGAACGACCATCGTGATGGTGCTGCACGACCTGAACCTCGCCGCCCGCTATGCCGACCACCTCGTCGTGATGGCTGCCGGTCGCATCCTGGCCGAGGGAGCGCCCTCGAACGTGCTCTCGCGGCAGACGGTGGAGGAGGCGTTCGCATTGCCCAACCTCGTCATCGCCGACCCGGTGACGGGCACGCCTCTCGTGGTGCCGATCGGGCGGCACGACGCCGTCCGGTGATCGCCGCCGCCGCGCGTCATTTAGGATAGGCTCGCCTTACTTTCGATCACACGACTGATCGCGCCCCTCTCACTCCCTAGGAGCTGTCCATGCCTGTTCGACACCGATTCCGACTCGCAGCTGCGGTGGTCGCGGCCGCGGCCGCGCTCGCCCTGACGGGCTGCGCGAGCGGCGGGGGCGCGACATCCTCGACCCCGGCGGCCGGCGGCGACGCCTTCCCGGTGAGCTTCGACAGCAACTTCGGCACCACCAAGATCGACGCCCAGCCCAAGCGGGTCGCGACGTGGGGATGGGGCAGCACCGAGGCGGCCCTGGCCGTCGGTGTCGTGCCGGTCGCCATCGCCCAGCAGACCTACGGAGCGAACTCCGACGGCGTGTTGCCCTGGGTGGCCAAGAAGCTCGACGAGCTCGGAGCCAAGACGCCGGCGATCCTCACGGATGACGGCGAGACGGTGCCCTACGAAGAGGTCATCAAGGCTCGACCCGATGTCATCCTCGCGCCGTACTCCGGCCTCACGAAGGAGCAGTTCGATACTCTCAGCGACATCGCGCCGGTGGTCGCCTTCACGGGAGAGGCCTGGACCACGCCGTGGCGTGACGTGATCACGACGGTGGGCAAGGCCCTCGGAAAGGCCGACAAGGCCAAGGACGTTCTGGCCTCGCTCGATGACACGCTCTCCCAGCAGGCCGACGCGCATCCGGAACTCGCCGGCAAGAGCGTGGCGGCGGTCTGGGACGTGAGCGGGACCTTCTATGTCTACAAGGAGGCCGACCCGCGCGTGGAGTTCCTCACCAACCTCGGCCTGAAGGTGGCTCCGGCGGTGAAGAAGCTCGACAACGGCGACCAGCCCTTCTACTACACGCTGAGCTACGAGCAGCTCGACAAGCTCGACAGCGACATCGTCGTCAGCTATTCCGACAACCAGGAGGCTGCGGATGCGTTCCTCGCCTCGCCGACCATGCAGGCCCTGCCCGCCGTGGCGCGCGGCGCTGTCGCACAGGTCGTCGGCACGGAGTTCGTGGCCGCCGTCTCGCCGCCGACCGCCCTCTCGCTCACGTGGGGACTCGACGACCTCGTCTCGGCGCTCTCGGCCGCGGCCCAGAAGGCCTGAGCGCGTCGGGAAGGGCGAGCTGCGTCGCGCTCAGCGGCGCACGTAGCCGCCCTTCTCGAGGCCGGCCTCGATCTCGAAGCGGTTCTTCAGCGGGTCGGCTCCCGCGAACAGGTAGAGAAGCGGCATCAGGAATCCGTAGCGCTGCCACTGACGCTTGTGCACGGCCTCGTGCTCGAGCACCTCGTCGCTGACGTTGTCGCGGGTGAGGTAGCAGCCGCCGACGCAGACCCCGCCGCGCCGGAACGCCCAGCGCGGCAGCCCGCGGAACACCCACAGTCCCTCGCGGCGCTGAACGCGCCCGGTGCTCCACAGGAAGCCCCAGACCATGCCAACGCCGGTTCCCCAGAGGTAACCCAGCCGGCTGAAGGGTGAATCGAGCAGGAGGCGTCGCATCCGTTCAGCGTACGACCTCGCGGGGTACGGATGCGGGAAACGGCAGGGGCGCCCGGAGGCGCTCAGTCCTGCGCGGTGGGACGGCCCCACGCCTCGAGCAGCCGGAGCCAGACCTCGCTCATGGTCGGGAAGGCGGGCACGGCGTGCCACAGCCGCTCGAGCGGCACCTCGCCCACGATCGCGATGGTCGCCGCGTGCAGCATCTCGGCGACATCCTGCCCAACGAGGGTGAAGCCCACGAGCACCTCCCGCTGCACGTCGACGACGGCGCGGGCCTTGCCGCTGTAGCCGTCGGCGCGCAGGCCGGCGCCCGAGACGCTGCCGAGTTCGTAGTCCAGCACGCGCACGTCCAGGCCCTGCTTCTTCGCCGCAGCCGCGGTGAGGCCGACGGCCGCCACCTCGGGATCGGTGAACGTGACGCGCGGCGTGGCACGGTGGTCCGCGGTCGCGGCGTGCACGCCCCACGGCTTACCGTCCTGGGCGAGGCCCTTGGCGCGCGCCACGATCACGTCGCCGGCCGCGCGTGCCTGGTACTTGCCCTGGTGGGTGAGCAGCACCCGGTGGTTGACGTCGCCCGTGGCGTAGAGCCAGCCGCCCTCGAGCTCGGCGGCATCCGTTCCCGTCACCCGCAGCGTCTCGTCGACGGTGATCCAGTCGCCGGGCTTCAGGCCGACGCGCTCGAGCCCGAGGTCCTGCGTGCGCGGGATGCGGCCGGTCGCGACGAGCAGCTCGTCGCCGACGAGGGTACGCCCGTCATCGAGGGTGACCGTCACCTCGCCCGCGTCGCTGCGCTCTGCGCGGGTGATGCTGCGGCCGATGAGCACCTCGGCTCCGGCCTCGCGAAGTGCGTCGCCGACGAGATCGCCCACGAAGGGCTCCTCGCCGCCGAGCAGGGCGCTGCGGGCGATCACGGTGACCTCGGTGCCGAACGAGAGGTAGGCGGTGGCCATCTCGGAGGCGACGGTTCCGCCGCCGAGGATGAGCAGGCGGCCGGGAATGTGCTTCGCTCCGGTGGCCTCGCGGCTCGTCCACGGGTTCACGGACTCGAGGCCGTCGATGTCGGGAAGCAGGGCCGCCGATCCGGTGCTCACGACCACGGCGTGACGCGCCTCGAGTTCGACGGTGCTGCCGTCGGAAGCCTGCACGTCGACGCGGCGCACACCGGCGATGCGGCCGTGCCCGCGCACGAGGTCCACGCCCACGCTGTCGAGCCATTTCAGCTGGCCGCTGTCGTCCCAATCGGCCACCCACCAGTCGCGGCGCTTGAGCACGGCCTCCGCGTCGACCGTGCCGGTCACCGCATCCGCCGCTCCGCGCACGCGCTTGGCGGATGCCACGGCGACGCCCGGACGGATCATCGCCTTCGACGGGATGCACGCCCAGTAGGAGCACTCGCCGCCCACGAGCTCGGCCTCGACGATGACGACGGAGAGCCCGCCGGCTCGTGCGCGATCGGCGACATTCTCGCCAACGGGTCCGGCACCGATCACGATCACGTCGTACGTCTGCATGCTTGCAGCCTAGGGGCGCGCGCCGCCTCGGCGCGCGCCTCCGCCGCGCGCCCCGCCATCCGGAAACGCAGGACCAGCGACCCGGCGAGGCTGTGGGCCGCCTGCCGTGCTGCTGGTCCTGCGTTTGGCCGGCCCCGCCGCCGGGCGCGCAGGGTGGTGGCGGGTGGTGCGGTGCAGCTGCAGGATGACCGGCTCGGCGAGGCTGTGGGGCGTTTGCTGTGCCGCTGGTCCTGCGTTTGGGCGCTGGCCAGCGGCGGGTGACCGGGTGGTGCAGCTGCAGGATGAGCGGCACGGCGAGGCTGTGGGCCGCCTGCCGTGCCGCTGGTCCTGCGTTTCGTCGCCGGCCGGGCGGGCGGGCTGACGGGCGGGTGGCGGCGGGGTGGTGCAGTTGCAGGATGAGCGGCCCGGGGAGGCTGTGGGGCGTTTGCTGTGCCGCTGGTCCTGCGTTTGGGCGGGCGGCCCAGTTATTCACAGAGGAGCAGACGGCCCGGTCTCTCCACAGGCGGAAGGCGACGCGCTTCCCTCGACGATTCCCCGCCCACGCTGTGACGATGGACGATCTGATTTCCGCCATCGACGCACTCGGCGGGGTCGCCGGGTATCGGCTGCTCGACGACCTCGGGTTCGACCGTCGGCGCATCGCTCGCGAGGTGGCGAACGGCGGCCTCGACCGCATCCGTTCCGGTTGGTTCGCCACTGCGTCGGCACCGCTCGACCTGGTGCGGGCGGTGCGGGTGGGCGGAACGCTCACCGGCGCGTCCGTCGCCCGCATCTGTCAGCTCTGGACACTCGCCGACGAGAGGCTGCATGTGCGCGTGCCGTCCACGGCGAGCAGGCTCGCCTCACCCGATGATCGCGGCCGCCCTCTGGATGCCATCGAGCACGTTGTGTGCGTGCACTACAGCAGTCGGCCCGCGGCCTTGACGGCGATGGACGGTATTCCCGACGCCCTCGTCGAGATGTTCCGGTGCGGCGACGTGCGCTCCGCTGCCGTCGCCCTCGACTCGGCACTGAACAAGCGCCTGATCGGTCCCGCAGATCTGCGCTGGATGCGCACGCACATCCCGGTGCGCAAGCAGCGGGTCTTCGATCGGGCGGATGCGGGCGCACAGTCTGGTCTCGAGACGCTCGTGCGCTTGCTGCTGGCCGCCCACAACGTGCGGTTCCGGTCGCAGGTCTGGCTGGAACCGGCTGGCCGCGTCGACCTCCTCGTGGGCGATCGCCTGGTTCTCGAGCTCGACGGCGCGGAATTCCATACCGGCGCCGCTTTCGAGGAGGACCGCCGTCGCGACCTCGCGCTCACCATGCAGGGGTACCTCGTCGTCAGGCTGAGCTACCGCATGATCACCTATCGCTGGAACGAGGTCGCCGCCAGCATCCTCGAGCTCATCCGGCGGGACGAGCACCTGTGGCGGGGTAGCGGTCGGCGCTCGTGGACGTATGCAGGATGAGCGGCACGGCGGGGCGGTGGGGCGGCGGCTGTGCCGCTTGTCCTGCGTTTTCGCCTCGTGGACGTATGCAGGATGAGCGGCACGGCGGGGCGGTGGGGC
>NZ_JBBELO010000010.1:0-1122 GCF_037404875.1 Rathayibacter sp. YIM 133350 | reverse complement strand
GTCGCGGCGGCTGAGGGTGGCGTGGCGTTGGATGGTGTCGAGTTTTCGGGTGCGGGATTTGGTGGCGGGGCGCCAGTCGGGCGGGCCGAGACCGGGCGGGGCTTTGACCCAGGGGGTGCCGTTGATCATGCGGATGAGCCAGCCGCTGGTGTCGATGGTGCGGTGGTGGAACCAGCACAGCAGCACGCCGTTCTCGATGCGGGTTCTCTGGTCGTGGCTGTAGCGGATGACGTGGTGGCCTTCGCAGGCGTGTGCGGGTACGGGGCAGCCGGGGATGATGCAGCCGCCGTCGCGGGCTTCCAGGGCGCGGCGTTGCCTACGGGTGAAGGTGCGCTCCTCGGGGCCGATGTGCGCGACGGCACCGTCGGGCAGCAGGGTGATGGCTTGGGTTCCGTTGGTGCAGATGCTGTGCCGAACAGCGCTCATCGGCAGCGGGGATTCCAGGCCGTCGGCGAAGCCGACACCGACACCGCGGTCCAGGTCGGTGGCCAGCACGGTGATCACCCGGGTGGGGAGAGCACTGTTCAGGGTGGGCAGTTCCCCGGAGCGGCCGGCGAGGTCGGCGATGATCGCCAGGGCATCGTGCTGGCGTTGCGCCCGGCTGCGCGGATCGCGGGGTTGCTCACCGTCCCGGTCGGGCTGATCAGCCTCGGGCAGGAATCGCAGGGACTGGCGCGGGTTGGTCAGGGCGTCCAGCACCACCTGGACTTGGGCGGCGACCTCGGGCAGCAGCATCCCCGTGACCGGGACCAGGCCGTTCCGCTCTTTCAGCAGGGTGAACGCCCGGGAGCGCCAGGTCCTCTCCGACGGTTCGACCCCGTCGGGGTCCAGGGCGACCGCCCACAGGGCGGCTTGGGCTCGGATGTCGTCGGCGCATAACGGCGCCTCGGCGGGGGTGGTCTCGTCCACGGGGGCGCCGATGGCGTTGCAGACCAGGGTGCGTTCAGCGCACCGGAACGAGTCCAGGTCATCGGTGGGGTAGTCGGTGAGCACCGGCTGCAGCGCCCGGATGATGGCATCGGCCGCATCCACCCCCAACCGTCCGGCCGCCAGAGCGGCCCGGACCGCGTCGAACCGTGCCGGCAACGCCTCCCCGGTCAACAGCCGGGTGCCCCGCTGCGT
>NZ_JBBELO010000009.1:0-6002 GCF_037404875.1 Rathayibacter sp. YIM 133350 | reverse complement strand
AGGCCCTCGCCTGTCAGCAGATCAAAGACGATTCACGAAACAACGTCCCTGGACATCACAACTAGGCTGCCGTCGCCGCCGTCTTGGCCGGGCGTCCGCGTCGCGGCCGTTCGACCGCCAGGTCCCGCTCGATGCTGCGCTCACCGACGTCGGTGATCCGCGCCTCGACCTGATCCAGCCACCGCAGCCGCGCGTCGAGGGTGAACCGCCGCGCCTCGATGATCAGTCCGCGTGCGAAGTCGTCGGGCGTTGGCGCCGCATCCGGAGCGCTCTCCGGCAGGGCGTCCCGAGCCGAGACGCACGACTGGCGCTCGGCCGCGATCACGGCGCGCACGTCGACGCCCGGCAGCGTCGCCGCTAACGCGACCTTGGCGACGACGTCGTCTCGGGAGTCGGATCGCGCCGGCACCTGCCCGAACCAGTCCTGCACCTCCCGTGATCCCTCCGCGGTGATCGCGTAGATCACGTGCCCCTCCTCGTCGCGCCCGCCCGTCGCGACGAGGCCGTCACGCTCGAGCCGATCCAGCGTGTTGTAGACCTGGCCGACATTGACCGGCCACGCCGACCCCGTGCGCCTGTCGAGTTCGGTGCGCAACTGGTAGCCGTAGCACGGGCCCTGGTCGAGCAGTGCGAGCACGTTCATTCTCAGCGACACACGCGGCTCCGATCTCCTGCGGCCGGGGGATCGCCCGCGAGCCGACTATATGCATGCCGGGCGAAGATTTCGCGGCAGGGCCCCGGTGGTTCGCCGAGCCGGGAACCGGGGGAGTGCGTCCGGCAGCGTCAGGCGATCCACGCTCCCGTCGCGGTGGTCACGTGGCTACCGTCGAGATCCGAGAGCTTCATGCCGGCGAAGGAGGCGGCCCACTCGGAGGTCTGCGTGCGGAACGGTGCGCTCCCGTCGGCGAGCACTCCGAGGATGACGGCGGCGACCTGGCCGGGGGATTGCGCATTCGATGAGGCGAACGAATTCATGGTTCGCTCGACGTAGGCGCGCAGGGCGGGTTCATAGGGGCCGGCGGCCGTCAGGGTGGCGCCGATGTCATCCGTCGCGCTGGCGACGAACGCGGTGTTCACGGCGCCGGGCTCGATCACGGCGACCCGCACGCCGACGGCGGCAGCGACAGGGGCGAGCGATTCGAAGAAGCCCTCGACGGCGAACTTCGAGGCGCAGTACGCCTCGTTGAACGGCTGACCCACGACGCCGCCCACGCTCGAAACGGCGACCAGCACGCCCGAACTTCGCCGGAGGTGCGGCATCACCGCACGCGTGAGGGCGACGACGCTGAAGAAGTTCGTCTCCATGACGGCGCGTACCTCGGACACCGATTCGTTCTCGATGGTTCCGACGTGACCGGCGCCGGCGTTGTTGACCACGGCATCCAACGCCCCGAACTCGGCGATCACGTCATCGACGCACCGCTTGATCGCGCCCTCGTCGGTCACGTCGAGTTCTCGGATCGAGAGCTCCACTCCCGCCTGGGCGGCGCGCGTACGCAGCGCCTCGCCGCGGGCCTGAGCGTTCCGCATGGTCGCGACGACCGTCCAGCCGGCTGCGGCTGCTCCGACGGCGAGTTCGAGCCCGATGCCCGAGGAGGTTCCCGTGATCAGTACGACGCGCTTCGACATGGGTTCCGCCTTCGATTCCGGTGACTCCCATTGAAGCACCTCGCCCTCCGGCGAGCGCCGAGTCTCAGCGGCTCCGGCGCTCCCGCTCCTTCGCCAGGGTGTCGGGCTCCGCGTGACCGAAGGTGATGGTGTCCTTCACGGAATCGGGCCCGTCCAGGCTCAGCAGGCCGTCCGGATTCTTCGGATCACGTTCGCCGGTGAGTCGTTCCCCGATGTTCGAGGCGTCTTCGTCGTTCGACATGCCCTCCACTGTACGAGCCCCACCGCGATACGGGGCCGAAAGTGCGAGCGTCGTGTAGAGCATGCCGACTTCACCGCCGAGCGTCTCGAGCGCGCCTCGCATGCGTTCCTCGAGCACGTCGCGTTGATCCTCCGTGAGGCGGTTGTGACCCCCGAAGGTCGGGTAGAGCTCGAGCCACCCCTCGGCGTCGTAGCGCGTTCGCGGGTGAAACGCCAGCGATCCGGCTCGGCGAATCCGTCGACGCTCCGGATGCCCGCGGCGGCCCTGTCGAGCATCCGCTCATAGCCGTCGGCCACGGGAACGGGGGAGCGGTAGAGCACGGCGAAGGGCGTTCCCGGCACGATGTCGTCGTAGATCTCGGCGAAGAGGGGTGCGGCATCCGGGGGCACCTGGGCCGCGTTCCAGAACACGGTCAGCCGGGCCGACGGCCTCACCACCGCGGCGGCGGCGCGTGCTCCGGCGAGAGGGTCGATCCAGTGCCAGGTCTGCCCCGAGACGACGCCATCGAACGTGCGGCCGGCCGCATCCCACTGCTCGAAGCGCGCGATCTCGACCGGTGTGCCGTCCCTGCGGGCGACCGCGGCCATGCGCTCGTCGGGGTCGATGCCGAGAACGGATGCGCCCTCGCTCGCAACTGACGCGCTTGGATGCCGGTGCCGATGCCCACATCGAGAAACTCTCGGCCGGGAGCGGTGTCGATGATCTTCCGGATCAGTTCTTCCGGGTAGTCAGGGCGCGTGCGGTCGTACCGCTGGGCGTCGGCGCCGAATGATTCTGCGACGTCACGGTGGTGGTGCGATTCAGGGCCGCCAGCGCCCGCATCGGCTAAAGTGGGCGTGCGCCCACACTAGTGGGCGTGCGCCCATACCAGCAAGGAGCAGGCATGCCGACCGGAATCGCCCTGCAGGACGCACGCGCGAGGTTGTTCGCAGCGGCGACGCGGCTGCTCGAGCGGGAGGGCGCCGCCGGCCTGACGAGTCGTGCGCTCACCGACGAGGCCGGTGTCGCGAAAGGCGTGCTGCATCGGTATTTCTCCGACTTCGACAGCTTCCTCGCTGAGCTGCTCGAGGACCGCATCGCCTCGATGTCGGCGTGGTACTCGGCACTCGTGGATCGGACAGGGGAGGGGGAGCTCATCGACAACGTCGTCGACGCCGTGGAGTCCTTCTTCCGGCCGCCGACAATGGCACTCATCTCGCTCGTCATCACCAACGACCGCCTGCGCGATCGGCTGCGCCGCGAGTTCCCCACTGGAGGCATCCCCCTTCTGGCTCCCGCCGTGCGCGGCCTGTCCGCCTACCTCGAGGCCGAGCGGGGGATCGGGCGACTGCGCGCCGACGCGGAGACGGGCATCCTGGCGCTCACCATCGTCGGCACGGGACACCTGCTCCACGGCGGCGAGCTGGGAGCGGAGCCGGATCGAGCAGCGGTCTTCGAGGTGATGGAATCCATCCTGCTGCCGGCGCTGCCGTAGCGATCCCACCCGCGCGGCGCTGGCGGTTGCGCACGTCTGATGCTTGGATCGTCCCGTGGGTGATCCCGGTCATTTCGATCGGCACGCGGAACTCTACGACAGGGCCCGGCCGCCATACCCGCCGTCGCTGTGGGAGCGGCTGCGGCAGCTCGGCCTGCTCGTTCCTGGCACCCGCGCCCTCGACCTGGGAGCCGGCACCGGACAGGCGACGGGCGCGCTCCTGGATGCCGGCCTGACCGTCACGGCGATCGAGCCCGGTGCCCGACTGGCCGCCCTGCTCGCCGCACGATTCCCTGCAGTCACCCTTCTGAACACCACAGCGGAGAACGCCCCGTTGGCCGCGAACTCGTTCGAGCTAGCGGTCGCCGCGACCTCCGTTCATTGGATGGACCTCGGCGTCGTGCTGCCGTCACTGCACGCCGCCCTCGTGCCCGGCGGACACTTCGTCGTCTGGCGCAACGCCTTCGGTGATCCGCGCGTGAGCACGCCCTTTCGGGATCGGATCGCGGCGATCGTCGGGGGGCGGAAGGAAGAGCCGAGAACCGTGCCGGGGGAGACGGAGACCGACCGCTGGGCGCGCGAGCTGAGCGGGGGTGGATGGTTCCAGGTGCGTGAGACCCAGGAGTTCCGGTGGAGCGTGCGACTGCGGGCCGACGAGGTGAGGGACCTCTTCACGACCTTCAGCGATTGGACTCCCTCGGAGGCGGAGCGCGCCGCGGAAGCGGTTCGCGAACTGGGCGGCAGCGTGGTCGAGCACTACCTGACGCCGATGATCGTGCTCCGACGCCTGAGCTAATCTGCATCGGGCTCGGCGGGGGAGAGCGCACGGAGGTCTGCTGCCTCCGTAGCTGCCGGCGCTTCTGCGAGGAACTGCGCCCAGCCGCGTTCACCGCGCATCGCCGACGGCGCTGCGAGGTTCTCGCCGGCCCGATAGGCACGCCCGACCGCCCCCGGCATCCGCAGGGCCAGGCGGGGTCGCCTTCTGCCTCGCAACGCATCGTACGTCGTGACGAGCTCGCCGATGCCGAGAACCTCGGGGCCCGCCAGGTCTGGCGTCGCCCCGGCAGGCGCAGCGAGCGAGAGCTGCACGAGCCGAGCGGCGACCTCATCGACGTGCACCGGCTCGAACCGAAGCCCGCCGGGCAGGGGAGTGATCGGCAGGCGGGCGAGCCCCTTCACGATCGGCAACAGGAAATCGTGCAGCTGCGCTGCTCGCAGCACCGTCCAGGGCACACCGGAACCCGCGATCGCCCGCTCGGCGGCTGCTTTCGCCCGGAAGTAGCCGATGGGCATGCGGTCGGCACCGATGACGGAGATGAGCACGATGTGCCGCGCGCCCGCCTCGTGGGCCGCAGCGGCGAGGTTGCGGGCGGCGATGTCGTCTCCCTTGGCTCCGCCGGCGAGATGGAGCACCGTCTCGACGCCGGCGAGGGCCGCTCTCAATCCTGTCCCCGCCACGGTGTCGCCGGCCACGTGCTGCACACCGGCGTAGTCCGGCAGGGGATGCCGGCTGAGGATGCGCACCTCGCGGCCTGCGGCTCGCAGCAGGGGCACGACGCGGCGGCCGATGGTGCCGGTGCCGCCGGTCACGAGCAGAGGTGAAGGCATGGAAGACTCCTGTCGGTCGTGTCACACCGGGACGATGCGCCCCGTCGATAAGGTGACGAGCGGCAGACGGAGGACGTGACATGACCGATCAGCGAATTCTGGCGAGGCGTTTCGAGACGCTACGACCACGCCTGCTCGCGATCGCGCGCCGCCTGTTGTCGTCGCAGGCCGACGCGGAGGACGCGGTGCAGGAGGCGTGGCTGCGGCTGAGCCAATCGGATGTCACGCACATCGAGAACTTGGACGCCTGGCTGACCACGGTCGTCTCGCGAATCGCCCTCGACATGCTGCGCGCGCCCCGGCGCATCCGGGAACGCTCATGGGAAATCGAACCCTGGCCCTCCGAGCCGGCGTCCGCCGTGGGGGATCCCGCCGCGGAGGCAGAGCGCGGCGACCGGGTGACGGCCGCGCTGCTGATCGTGCTCGACGCGCTGAGCCCGGCGGAGAGGGTCGCGTTCGTGCTGCACGACGTCTTCGACCGGCCGTTCGACGAGGTGGGGGAGACCCTGAACCGGTCCGCCGCCGGCGGGTGCGTGATGCCACGGATCCGGGTCGGCCGGAGCCCCGTCGAGCCCGTGAGGTGATCGACGCCTGGCTGCTCGCCGCCGAGCACGGCGATGTGCGGGCGCTCTTGGGCCTGCTCGATGATGGCGCCGTGCTGCGAGCCGACTTCGGAGCCAGCACCCACGTCGTCTCGGGAGCTCGTGCCATCGCCGACCAGGCCGTTCTCTCCGGCCGCCTGGCCGCCCATTCCACGCCGGTGCTCATCGGCGGCCGCCCCGGAGTCGCCGCCGTCCTGAACGAGCGGCTGGTGTCGATCATGGCCTTCGACATCGTCGACGGCCGCATCACCGGCCTGGAGGTGCTGGCGGATCCGCACCGTCTCGACGCTGGACGTCGCTGAGATCCACAACGCCCATCGTCCAGGCGCACAGCAGCGCCCGGATGCGTGACGCGACCAGCCGGAAGGTCGAGAGCCCGAGGCTCAGGGAAGTGGTCTCTGCGATTCCTCGCCCGCGTTCGCTGAGCCTGTCGAAGCGTCGCAACGTG
>NZ_JBBELO010000008.1:0-507 GCF_037404875.1 Rathayibacter sp. YIM 133350 | reverse complement strand
GGCCTGGTCGACGAGCTCTATGCGCCCGTGCCGTCGGCACGGGTCATCAATGCCGCCGAATGAGGTTTCGATGAGCCCCAAGCCCCTGATTTCGACCTGGTCCGACGTCGTGCTGGTCGACGGCCTGCGCACTCCCTTTGTCGACTACAACGCCGCGTTCGGCCTGGTCTCGCCGATCGATCTCGGCATCAAGGCCGGCCGCGAGGTGTTGAAGCGGACGGGCATCGCGGCCGACGATGTCGGCACGGTCATTTGCGGCTCGATGGCCCAGGCGAGCTATGACGCCTATATGCTGCCGCGCCATGTCGGGCTCTATTCCGGCGTGCCGATCGCGGTTCCGGCGCATCTGGTCCAGCGGGTCTGCGGCACCGGCGTCGAGGTGCTGGCGCAAGCGGCCGACGCGGTCGAGCTCGGCCGCGCCGAGGTGGCGCTCTGCGTCGGCGCCGAATCGATGAGCCGCAACCCGGTGGCGGCCTATACCCATCGTGGCGGTTTCCGCATGGGCCA